>CAJPTO010000065.1 GCA_905373605.1 uncultured Prevotella sp. | reverse complement strand
GACGAATGGGTTTTGTAACTATATCAGAACAAGTTTGGAAGGTGAATGAAAAAGTCAATATGACTTTAATAAAAGAAGTAGAAATGCGAATGGGATGCGCCATTTTTTTTTGCTTAACAAAATTCTCTGATTGGGTCAAGTAAAATTCAACTCTCTCAATATCTTATTGCATTTCTCTTGCTTGTTTGTTAGTTGACGAGTTAACAAATTAACCACTTAACGAGGTGTTTGGCTTAACGGAAATGTTGGTTTATTAGTTGACGAGTTAACAAGTTAACCAGTTAACGAGGTGTTTGGCTTAACGGAAATATTGGTTTTTGTTGCTCCAAACTAAAAATCGCTTGGCGAGAAATGCCATTTGTTCGGCATTGCAAACGTCGTTGTGGTTGATGCGGCCGCATAGGCGTTAATGACGACGGGATAATCATTGTGTTGTGCTTGTTGACATGGTGGGCAATGGAAGCTTTTAAGTAGTGGCGTTAGGTGGTGCGTGTGGCTGTTAGCCGCGTGCTAAAGCCGTGGGATGCAAAGAAATGGCGGGCTATTTGCGCCTTATCTCGTTTCCTATGGCATCGAACAGGCGTTGTTCGGCGGCATCGATGGCCGCTTCGTCTTCAAAGTGGTGTAGGCGTTTGTGGCTAAGAAAGGCATCGCAAAGACCAAAGAGCCAGTGCGCACGCGCGTCAGAACCCGACACCCACGCTGCCAGTTCGTCCAGTTGCAGGGCATTAGCGTGCCCCAGCACATAGTCTTTTAGGGTTTTATTCTTAACAAACATCATTTATTTTCAACAGAGAGTTTTCTGTGGCAGCTGTTCTCTCACAGGCATTGGATGGCTTTACCCGTCTGCATGCCCTTTTTTCGTGCCACTCTATTGTCATTACAACTCAAACCACAAAACAACTTATTGCGGCAGTGCAAAAAAATGTTGCAATGGGGTAATTCTACTGGTGCGACTGGCCTGGCAAATCCGACTATCCTGAGTGGTATTATTGCTCAAACTTGCTCGAGAATTCAGCCCCTCTAGGTCGCCTAAGCACACAAAATACCTTAAAAAAGCACTCCGTTTATCTTATTTTGCACAATAAAGCGAACAAAAGGCAGTTTATTTGAATATTTCTCAGTAAATTTGCAGCTAAAATTAATTCAAAGCAATGAAGAAAATGCGATGGTCTCTCGCTTTGCTGTGTGCTACGGGTTTTGTCTTTGCGTCTTGCCTCAAGGAAGAAAGCACCGACATCACCTATTATGACGACACGGCGATAACGGCTTTCACCCTCGGGTCGATAGACCAAAGGGTGGATTCAACCACTAAGGACGGCAAGAAAGACAGTGTTTACCATAGAAAAATCGATGCCAAGAACTATGTTTTCCACATCGACCAAATTAACAAACGCGTGTATAACACCGACTCACTGCCCTACGGCGTGAACGAAAAGAAGATTGTGGGGTCGTTCTCTACCAAGAATGGCGGGGTGGTTACGCTCAAAAGCCTTACCAGCGACTCGACTACTTACTTCAGAAACGGACAAGACTCGGTGGATTTCTCCTCCGCGCGAACCTTTGTTGTATACAGCAACTCGCAACAATACAAGCAAAACTACACCGTGGAGGTGCGGGTGCACAAGCAAAAGCCCAACGACTTTAAGTGGGATAGCTTGGGCGTGGTGAGCCATTTCGCCTCGATGACGGGCGTTCGCGTGGTAAACGCGGGTTCTTCTGTGTTGGTGTTCGGCCTTAACGGCGGAGCAACGCAGGTTTACGCTTCACCCATCGCCGACGGAAAGACGTGGACAAGGCTCTCGCCCTCGTTCTCGCCAGATGCCAATGCGTGGCAAAACGCCGTTAGCTTCAACGCAGCGGCATACGTGATGAGCGGAAACAGGGTGTGGATGTCGGCAGACGGCTCTTCGTGGACCGACTACGGCGTGAGCACTTCGGCCATGAAACGGCTGCTGGGCGCAACAAATGCCGGCCTGCATCTGCTGGGCAACGATGGCTACTTGTATCTGGCGAAGGCCGGAGCAACGCAACCCGAACGCGAAACGCTCGCTGCAAGCACGGCTTATCTGCCCCAACAAGACTATAACATGGCCGTTTGGAAACACTGGGCTAGCGACAAAACCGAACAAGTGGTGCTGCTGGGCAATCACACGTCGGCTGCAACGGCTGGCAATGCGGCCACGGCATGGAGCAAGGTGTACGAGTATGGACAGACAAGTTCGACCGAACAATGGACCCTTCTCAACAGCACGCAACCCGGTCGCCTGCTGCCGCGCATGAACAACCTGCAAGTGGTGGCCTACGGGCAATATCTCTTGGCCGTGGGTGGCGCAGGCATGGATGCCAGCGCGGGCATTCAGGCACTGCAAAACATATATGTGAGTGCCGATGGTGGACTTTCTTGGCGCACCAACGCCATCTATAAGTTGCCCACTAAGGTGGCCGAAGATGTTACAACCTTTGCCATGAGCGTGGATAAGGACAACCACATCTGGCTGGTTTGCGCCGGTTCGGGAAAGGTTTGGCGCGTTAGGAAGAACAACATGGGCTGGACAAGCAAATGACAACCGCGCAAACGCCCACTGGGATGCCGTCCCTTTGAGGCCTCGCGCGTACGTATATATATAAGGTGAAAAGAAACTGGCTCGCTACAATGCTGCTTGCCGCGCTGCCCTTTGCGGCAATGGCGCAAGAAGACCCCCTCTATCGCATGGAGGTGGGCGGCACGTTGGGGTTGGTTTCGTATGTGGGCGACTTCAACAGCGGCATATTCAGCGGTGCGCAACCGCTGGGCGGACTGGTTTTGCGCCGCGTGATTAATCCCTACATGGCCCTCAGGCTGGCCGCTTTTGCAGGGAAGATAAAAGGCTCGTCGCAAGCTAACGACACCTATTATCCTGCATACGCCGCACAGCCTTACACGTTTAGCCACCGGCTAACCGACGTGGGCTTGGCCTATGAGTACAACTTCTGGCCCTACGGGACGGGTCGCGACTATCGCGGAGCACAGCCTTTAACACCCTACATCCTGGGCGGAGCAGGGCTGACACTTGTCAATGGCGGCCCCAAAAGCGTGGCAACGGCCAACCTTTTCTTAGGCGTGGGAGCCAAATACAAGCTGGCCGAACGCCTGAACATCGCATTGGAATGGACCATGCACTTCGCAACGAGCGACAACCTGGACGGCGTGGCCGACCCATACACGGTGCCCAGCACGGGAATGTTCAAGAACCGAGACGGATATTCGGCACTTACACTCTCGCTCACCTATAGCTTCATGGCCAAATGCAGAACTTGTAACAAAGACGATTAATGGAACAAGAACTAGACTTCAAACGCATACCCCAACACATTGCCATCATCATGGACGGCAACGGCCGATGGGCTAAGGAAAGAGGCAAGGAAAGAAGCTTCGGACACCAAGCCGGAGTGGACACCGTGAGGCGCATCACCTCCGAATGCGTGCGCCTTGGCGTGAAGTTTCTTACGCTCTACACCTTCTCCACTGAGAACTGGAGCCGACCCGAAACGGAAATTGCCGCGCTGATGGGCTTGGTGCTCTCTTCGCTTGAAGACGAAATCTTCATGAAGAACAACGTGCGCTTCCAAGTGGTGGGCGACATGGCACGCCTTCCGCAATCGGTACAAGACAAACTGCGCGAAACTATGGAGCACACCGCACACAATACGGCCATGACGATGGTGGTGGCACTGAGCTACTCGTCGCGATGGGAGCTCACACAGGCCGCTAGAAGCATCGCGCAAGATGTGAAAGACGGCAAGCTGCAGCCCGAAGACATCAACGAAGAGCTGATGAACCAACGCTTGGAAACGGCTTTCATGCCCGACCCCGAGCTGCTTATACGCACTGGTGGCGAACTGCGCATCTCCAATTACCTGCTCTGGCAAATCGCTTACTCGGAATTGTACTTCTGCGATACTTATTGGCCCGACTTCAACGAGGCCGATTTACACCGCGCCATAGCCAGTTACCAGGCCAGGCAAAGGCGATTTGGCAAGACGGGCATGCAAGTGGAGTGCGAGGCCTAGGCATATGGCATGAAGTATATTGACTTATAAAGATTGAAAACAACCCAAAAATGAAGATATTACGCAAGGTTTTTCCGGTTATGGCCCTCTGCTTGTGCACGCTTAACGCCGCCGCACAAGAGAAAATCGTGTATCCCGACATCTCGTATGCTGGAACTCCCAAGACATTGGTGCTGGGCGGCATAAACGTTTCGGGCATCGAAGGCTACGAAGACTATATGCTCGCTGGCATATCTGGACTTAGCGTGGGGCAGGAGTTGACCGTTCCTGGCAACGAAATAACGGATGCCGTGAAGCGTTATTGGAGGCATGGACTGTTCTCGGACGTGAAAATATCGGCCGACTCGATTGTGGGCGACAAGATTTACCTACATGTTAGCCTTGCAATGAGGCCGCGTGTGTCGGTGATTAACTACGTGGGGCTGAAGAAGTCGGAACGTGAAGACATGGAAAACAAGTTGGGATTGCTCAAGGGGGCGCAGATAACGCCCAACATGATCGACCGCGCCAAGATACTTGCCAAACGCTATTTTGACGACAAAGGCTTCAAAAACGCAGACATCGAGGTGAGGCAACGCGATGATGTGGCCAATAAAAACCAGGTTATCCTCGATGTCATCATCGACAAGAAAGAGAAAATGAAGGTGCGAAGCATCATCATCGAGGGCAACGACCAGCTGCCCAACCGAAAAATTAAGGGTGCTTTCTTGCGTAAGGGTGCCTTTGCCAAGACGCACGAGGCTGGAAAACTGTCGTCGTTCCTCAAGGCGAAGAAGTTCACGCCCGAGCGGTGGGAGGCTGATAAGAAGAAACTCATCGAGAAATATAACGAATTGGGTTTCCGCGACGCAACAATTCTCGAAGACAGCGTGTGGAACGCCGACGAGAAACATGTGAACATTCACCTCAAAGTGGATGAGGGCAAGAAATATTATCTGCGAAACATCACGTGGGTGGGCAACACTGTCTACTCTACCGACTACCTTTCGGCCCTGCTGGGAATGAAAAAGGGCGACGTTTACGACCAAAAGCTGCTGAACAAGCGACTGACGGAAGACGAAGACGCCGTGGGAAACCAGTATTGGAACAACGGATACCTCTTTTATAACCTGCAACCAACAGAGGTAAACATCGTTGGCGACTCGATAGACCTCGAGATGCGCATCGTTGAAAACCAGCAAGCACACCTCAACAAGGTGCGCATCAATGGCAACGACCGCCTTTATGAGAACGTTGTTCGCCGCGAGTTGCGCACCAAGCCGGGCGACCTCTTCTCCAAAGAGGCCCTGCAACGTTCGGCAAGGGAGCTTGCTTCGATGGGACATTTCGACCCCGAGAAGGTTAATCCCGATGTAAGGCCCAACTATGAAGACGGCACTGTGGACATCAACTGGAACCTAGAGCAGAAGAGTAACGACCAAATAGAGTTCTCACTTGGTTGGGGACAGACGGGCGTCATCGGGAAAATAGGCCTCAAGCTCAACAACTTCTCCATGCGAAACCTCTTCGGAAAGAACAAGGAACGCCGCGGCATCATGCCAATCGGCGATGGCGAAACGTTGGCTCTTGGCGCACAAACCAATGGCAAGTACTACCAATCGTACAACGCCAGCTACTCTACGGCGTGGCTCGGAGGCAAACGTCCGCTGCAATTCAATGTTAGCGTGTTCTATTCCAAGCAAACGGGCGTGAGCAGCACCTATTATAACAACAACTACCGAAACGCCTATTACAACTATATGGGCGGTTACGGGCGCAGTTATTACAACAACTACGAAAGTTATTACGACCCCAACCAATACCTAAAGATGATTGGTGCATCGATAGGGTGGGGCAAAAGGTTGCGTTGGCCCGACGACTACTTCACGCTTTCGATGGACCTTTCGTATACGCGATATATGCTTAAGAACTGGAATTACCAGTTTATCATGAGCAACGGTAGTGCAAACAACATCAACTTGGGGCTCACGTTGGCCCGCAGTTCAACGGATAATCCCATGTTCCCCCGCAAAGGTTCTGAGTTCATGGCATCTGTTTCGGTCACTCCGCCTTGGTCTAAGTGGGACGGAAAAGACTATCGCAACCTCGCAACCGACCCCAAATCGCCCACTTATGCCAAAGAACAGCAGGAGAAATACCGCTGGGTGGAATACCATAAGTGGAAATTCAAGTCGAAAACCTACACGGCACTCTCGGGCGGACAAAAATGTTTCGTGCTGATGTCGCGCGTTGAGTTCGGTTTGTTGGGTTCGTACAACAGCTATAAGAAGTCGCCTTTCGAGACATATTACATGGGTGGCTCGGGTATGAGCGGCTATTCGTCCGGGTATGCCGAAGAAACGATTGGCCTTCGCGGCTACGAAGACGGCGCACTAACGCCTTGGGGTGCCGAAGGTTATGCCTATACGCGCATGGCTCTCGAGATTCGTTACCCCTTTATGTTGGGTAACACCACCATTTACGGCCTTGGCTTTGTTGAAGGTGGTAACGCTTGGACAGACACACGCAAGTTTAATCCCCTGCAACTGAAGCGTAGCGCGGGCGTTGGCGTGCGTATCTTCCTCCCAATGGTGGGACTTATGGGTATCGACTGGGCTTATGGCTTCGATAAAGTGTACGGAACGAAGGGCGGTGGACAGTTCCACTTCATCCTGGGACAAGAGTTCTAAACCTTTTTCCGTGCAAAACGTCTAATACATAATGTGGGATATGTCCAGGCTAAGGCCGCTTGGCCTGGCCAATCCCCGTTTGCTGACAATAACAAAAAAAATAGGAGAGCTTATGAAGAAACTTATCATTGCCTGCCTGATGGCCTTCGTGGCCGTGGCAGCACACGCACAAAAGTTCGCGCTCATCGACATGGAGTACATCATGAAGAACATTCCTGCCTATGAGCGAGCCAACGAACAACTCAACCAAGTGTCGAAAAAGTGGCAAGCGGAGGTTGAAGCACTCTCTAACGAGGCTGCAACAATGTACAAGAATTACCAAAACGAGGTGGTGTTTCTTTCGCAAGAACAGCGCAAGGCCAAGCAAGAGGCCATCATGAAGAAAGAAAAAGACGCCGGCGACCTGAAAAAGAAATACTTCGGGCCTGAAGGTGAGCTATATAAGAAACGCGAAAGCCTTATCGCGCCCATTCAAGAGGCGGTGTACAACGCGGTGAAAGAAATATCGGAACAGCGTGGTTACTCGCTCGTTCTCGACCGCGCAAGCGATACGGGCATCATTTTCGGATCGCCTAAGATTGACATTAGCAACGAAGTGCTGGGTCGACTGGGATATTCGAATTAGGAGTAAGGAGTAGGTAGAAAGGAGTAAGTAGTAGTAAGGAGTAAGTAGTAAGGAGTAGTTAAGTAGCCAAGTAATTAAGGAGTTAAGCCAAATGCCTGGTTGCAGAGCTGCGAACATCCTTGTTAGATTGGCAACTTGTCAACTCTCAAACTATAAACTCAACAACTCGCAAACTCATAATTCCTAAAAACTCACCTCCCCATAAACTAAAAACTCACCCCCTCACCCCTCATAAACTTAAACATTAACAAATTTAAACCCAATAACAACAATGAAGAAACTAGTTTTAATGCTGATGCTCTTCGCCCCGATGGCCATGTTCGCACAAAAGTTCGGACACGTTAACGCACAAGAGGTGATGGCATCCATGCCCGAGTTCCTTAAGGCTAAGGGCGAAATCGAGGCTTCGGCCAAAAAATTCGAGAACGAACTCACTGCCATGCAAGACGAACTGAAACGCAAAAGCGATGAGTACGAAAAGACCAAGAGCACGATGAACGCCACTAAGCAACAAGAAACTGAGGCGAGCCTGCAACAGATGTACCAAAAAATTCAACAAGCCTACCAAGATAACCAACAGGCTTTGCAGAAATCGCAACAAGAGAAGATGGGGCCCATCACCAGCAAGCTGGTTGATGCCATCAAAGCTGTGGGAAAAGCAGGCGGATATGTGTACATCATGGACGTTTCGGCTGGCATCCCCTACATCAGCGACACGCTCAGCAAAGACGTTACGGCTGATGTGAAAGCGCAACTCAACAAGATGAAGTAAGCCCTGCGCGAGTTTTGGCCCGTCGCTCCACATGCTCTGCGCATGCTGAACGGCAAATCGAGCCTTGCTCATGGCTTGCGCAATGCTGTTCGTTGCCCTTGATTACAAGGCCGAGTGCACCAACAGCAATGCCTTCACTTGCGCTAAGAAAATTGTTGCCCGTGTTTGACCCCGCTCCTTGCCGTGGCCAAACGCGGGTTTCAGCCTTTCCGAACGTGCAATGGGGCTGCACCGCAGGCCTGTGCTTCGCCATCAGGCCTCCAAAACAAGCCTCATAATCAGAAAGATTTAATTTTGGATAAGCTAACAGCCGCAGAACCATGACGCTTTTGTTGCCATCTTGTGTGGCTAACGATGGTGGATGGTTCAGTACAAGCGGCTTTGTAGCCACACTACAAAGGCCTTGTAGCGGCAGTACAAGAGCCTGGTAGCGACAATACAAGCATCTTGTAGCCACACTACAAGAGCCTGGTAGCCGCAATAGAAGCGGCTTTGTATTGATACATCTCGTGTAGGCTCGTAGATAAACGGGCCTTTAAAGCCGCTCTCTTAGGCTATAACACCCATTTAAACGCCCCGAAAAGGGCGATAAACAACAACCAAACGAATATGAAGAAAACGATTTTCGCCGCACTGATGCTCTTCGTCGCCCTCTCGGCTGGCGCGCAAGAGATGGCCGCACCCGTGCAAGCAGCACCCGTACAGCAGGCCGCAACATTGCGTTTTGGCTTTTTCAGCTACCAAGACGTGCTGCAATCGGCACCCGACTATGCTGCCATTCAGCGCAACCTCGAAAGCTTGCGTGGCAAGTATCAAGCCGAAATGAAACGCGCCACCGACGAGTTTAACCTCAAATACGAGGCTTTCCTCGATGGACTGAAAGACTTTGCACCCGCCATCCGCATGAAAAGGCAGGCCGAACTGCAAGAACTCATGGAGAAGAACATGGCTTTCAAGCAGGAGGCACAACGATTGATGGCACAAGCAGAGGCAGATGCGCTGGCTCCCTTGAAGGCTAGGCTGAACCAAGCCGTGGCTAAGGTGGGCGAACAAAGGGGACTGGCTTTCATCCTTAACACCGACAACAACGCCGCTCCCTACCTGAACCCAGCCTTGGGCGAGAATGTTTCGGCAGCCATCAGTGCCGAATTGAAGTAGGCTTTGAGCCGCCTGGCACGTCACTACTTTGTGAAACAAACCGCGCATGCAGCATTAAAGCCCACTAAACAAGGGCTGGAGCATGCTAACAGGCCTAAACGGCCGCCATTGCGTATGAATAACTTCCCACAACAGGCCGGTCCCATCGGCGTTTTCGACTCTGGCTACGGCGGATTAACCATCCTTCACGGCATCAGACAACTGTTACCCCAGTATGATTACCTCTACTTGGGCGACAATGCGCGTGCTCCCTACGGGCCGCGCTCGTTCGATGTGGTGTATCAGTTCACGCGGCAGGCCGTCATTAAACTCTTCGAGCAGGGCTGCCACCTTATCATCATAGGCTGCAACACGGCTTCGGCAAAGGCATTGCGCTCCATACAGCAGCGCGACTTGCCTTCGCTCGACCCCAATCGCCGCGTGTTGGGCATCATTAGGCCCACTGCCGAGTGCATCGGCGCGCTAACCTCAACGCGGCATGTGGGCATTTTGGCCACCGAAGGCACCATCAAGAGCGACAGCTATCGGCTCGAGATACAGAAACTTTTCCCCGACATCACCGTGCAAGGCATGGCTTGTCCCCTCTGGGCTGCCATTGTTGAGGCTAACGAAGCCGACAGTCCCGGAGCCGACTACTTCGTTAAGAAACGCATTGATGCCCTTTTACGCGCCGACAGCCAAATTGATGCCATCGTTCTTGGCTGCACACACTATCCCTTGCTCATGAATAGCATCGTGAAACATGTGCCACCAGGCGTGCGCATCGTGCCGCAAGGCGAGTATGTGGCCAACAGCTTGCAAGATTATTTGCGGCGGCATCCCGAGATTGACGCCCTATGCACCAAGCGCGGAACGGCACATTACCTCACAACCGAGAACAAAGACAAGTTCAAGGAGAACGCACAAATCTTCCTTCACGAACAGATAGACTGCCAACACGTTAGCTTGGGCTAGCCCCCACTCACCCTAAACACCTCTCACGATATGCAAGAAACAAGACAAAACCGCATTGCAAGGCTGCTCCAAAAAGAGTTGAGCCTTATTTTCCAAAGCCAAACACGCATGATGCACGGCGTGATGGTGAGCGTTACCCGTGCTCGCGTGTCGCCCGACCTCAGCATCTGTACTGCTTACCTCAGCGTCTTCCCTTCTGAGAGGGGCGAAGAACTGCTCAAAAACATCGAAAGTAACATCAAAACAATACGCTACGAACTGGGTACACGCGTACACAACCAACTGCGCATCATACCCGAACTGCGCTTCTTCATCGACGATAGCCTCGATTACATCGAGCGCATCGACGAACTATTAAAAAAGTAATCGTCAATGGCCGTATCTCTTTTCATCGCCCGCCGCTACCTCTTCTCCAAGAAAAGCACCAATGCCATCAACGTCATCAGTGCCATCTCGGTGGTGGGAGTGGCCGTTGCAACGATGGCTTTGGTTATTGTGCTGAGCGTGTTCAACGGCTTTCACGACCTTGTGGCTTCGCTCTTCACCGCCTTCGATCCGCAAATCGAGGTGGTTCCGGCCAAAGGTAAGGATGTTCCTGCCGACGACCCTATGCTCACCGCCATCAAACAGCTGCCCGAAGTGGGCGTGGCCACCGAATGCGTTGAAGACAATGCGCTGGTGTTTTACGGCGACAAGCAGGCGATGGTGACCATCAAAGGCGTGGAAGACAACTTCACACAGCTAACGCGCATCAACGACTTGCTGTACGGCGATGGCGAGTTCTCATTGAGAGCAGCCAATTTGCAGTATGGCGTGTTGGGCATACGCCTAGCCCAGCAGTTGGGAACGGGCGCACGATGGAAAGGATTCATGCGCGTGTTTGCACCCAACCGCGAAGGACAATTCGACATTTCAAACCCCACTGCGGGCTTCGTCGTCGACTCGTTGCTGTCGCCGGGCGTGGTGTTTTCCGTTAGGCAAGCCAAGTATGATGGGCGTTACATCGTCACGTCCGTATCCTTTGCCCGCAACCTTTTCGGCATGCAGGGCATGATTACGGCCTTGGAACTGAAGCTGAAGCCCAATGCCGATGTGGATGAAGTGAAAAAGAAGATACAAACCATCGCAGGGACCAAGTATAAAGTGCTCGACCGCTACGAGCAACAAGAAGACACTTTCCGCATCATGAACGTTGAAAAGGCCATCGCCTACATCTTTCTCACCTTCATTCTCGTGGTGGCGTGCTTCAACATCGTGGGTTCGCTCTCCATGCTCATCATTGATAAGAAGGCCGATGTGGCCACATTGCGCAACCTTGGCGCGACAGACAAGCAGATAGTGCGCATATTTCTCTTCGAAGGGCGCATGATTTCGGCCGTCGGAGCGTTGCTTGGCGTAGGCCTCGGGCTGCTGCTTTGCTGGCTACAGCAAGAGTATGGCCTGGTGAGCTTGGGCAAAAGCGAAGGCTCTTTCATCGTAAACGCCTATCCCGTAAGCGTGCATTACACGGATGTGGCTGGGGTTTTCGCCACGGTTATCGCCGTTGGCTGGCTCTCCGTGTGGTATCCCGTGCGCTATCTCAGCCGAAAGCTCTTGGGTTAAGCACATTTTCGCAACACACACAAACATCATTTCCTAAATCAATCTTATCTCTCTTTTCTATGTTCGACATTTGTTGTATTGGTCATATCACACGCGACAAAATCATCACGCCCCAATATGAAGCATCTCTTTCGGGGGGAACGTCGTTTTATTTCTCGTATGCCATAGCGCGCTTGCCTCGAAAGGTGTCTTATCGGCTGGTAACTAAGCTGGGACGCTTCGATGTTGAGGAGGTGAAACGCATGCGGGCCGAACGCATTGACGTGGTGGCATTCACCTGTAACAACTCTGTGTTCTTCGAAAACCGCTACGAGGGCGACCAAAACAAACGCTCGCAGCGCGTGCTTGTGAAGTGCGACCCCTTTAAGATTAGCGAAATGAACGGCGTGGATGCCAAGGTTTACCACCTGGGCTCGCTCTTGAACGACGACTTCTCGCCACAGTTCGTGCGCGAGTTGTCCACACGTGGCAACATTTCCATCGATGTGCAGGGCTTTTTGCGCGATGTTCGCGGACAAGATGTGGTGGCGGTAGACTGGAAAGAGAAGCTCGACATACTGGCACATACGCACACGTTGAAACTTAACGAGCACGAAATGGAGGTGATAACAGGCCTTACCGACCCACGACAAGTGGCTCGGCAAATTGCTTCATGGGGTGTTAAGGAGGTGGTAATCACGCTGGGCAGCAATGGTTCGCTCATCTATGCCGACAACACTTTCTACGAAATCCCCGCTTATCCGCCGAGAAAGCTGGTGGATGCCACGGGTTGCGGCGACACTTATTCGGCTGGCTACCTCTATTGTCGCGCACAAGGCTTGGGATTTGCCGAGAGTGGCAAGTTTGCTGCTGCCATGTGTACCCGCAAACTAGAGGCAACGGGTCCGTACACGCCCGACAAAGAGTGGTTTGGCGAATAGCATTCGGCCACTCTTTTCAACTTTTACCTTTAGTAGTTAAGGAGTAAAGTAGTAAAGGAGTAAAGCCAAATGCCTTGCGGCGTAAGTCATTTTTTCACCTTTTAACCTTTTTACCTTTAGTAGTTAAAGGAGTAAAGGAGTAAGGAGTAAAGCCAAATGCCTTGCGGCGTAAGTCATTTTTTTCCCCTTTTCGCCTTTTCATTTTAGGAGTTAAGCACTTAAGGAGTAAAGGAATGAAGCCAAATGCCTTGCGGCGTAAGCCATTTTTTCACCTTTTCACCCTTTCACCTTTTCACCTTTTCACCCTTCTAGAATCCATACCTCAGCTTCATCCACACCTCAGAGTTGTGTGAATACATGGCGAACATGCCTGCATCGGCATGAAAGTAATCGTAGCCAGCGCTAAGACTAATCTGGTCGTTAAGGTCGTATTTGCACGAAAAACGATTGAAAACGCCGCCATGCGTCACGTCTATGTAGGCGAAAGAAGAGAGTGTTAGCGTGTTGCGAAACAGCTCTTTAGACAAACGCAGTGTTGCAACGCCCGTGTTGCGCAGAACCGAAAGCCCCGTAAGATTGCCATCTATGCGTTTGTGCGCATATTGTGCACTAAGCGACCAGTCGTTTCCTGCATACCAATCTATGCCCAGCAGTGCATTCCATGTGTTTCGCCGTTGCACATCGTTCCCAAACTCGGCATTTTGTGCCTCGTTTAAGCAAGATGCCAGTTCGCCGCGCATCACAAACCTGCCAATGGGAAGCGAAATGTCGCCCCCAATCATCGTGAGCCGATGGTAGTTGCCCACAACAGACATCGAAGAACCTGAAGGGAGGACGGTGTAACTGAAAGCGGGCATCTTGTTCCATGTGTGCAAGCCGCAGAAAGAAAAGTC
>CAJPTO010000064.1 GCA_905373605.1 uncultured Prevotella sp. | reverse complement strand
AAGGCATTTGGCAGGGTGGTGCACCACCTCTGTCCACCCCTTTTCGTTGCTAACGGCAATGTTGGGCGTGGTTTTCATGCGTGGTGCAAGGGCTTTGGCCAGGTGATTGGCGAAGGCCACGGGGCTGATGTCGCTGCGATAATTGTCCGTCATCTCGATAAGGCGGCTGCCTTCTGCCTGCGCCATGCGTTGCATGTAAGCCGAGTTGGAGCCGCGAAACTCGAAAATGTTCTGGTCGTCGTCGCCAACAGCAATCACGCGCATGTCTTCATTCTGTGCCATCAGGGCCTCAACCAGCGCATATTCGTCGGCGGCCATGTCTTGCGCCTCGTCGATAACCAGCACCGTCTTGGCTATTTTGTTGGGTTCCACCTCGCTCGCCTTAATCATGTCTGCGGCACGTTGCACCACGTTTCCTGTTTCATCGAGGTTGCCAATGCGACCCAGCAGGTCGAAACAATAGGCATGAAAGGTTTTTACTTCCACGAAATGGGCGGCGTTTCCCATGAGCGCGAGCAGGCGTTGCTTAAACTCTGTGGCCGCCGCACGCGAGAAAGTGAGCATCAGGAGCTGCTCGTGTTTCACGTCTTCGAGCATCAACAGCGAGGCCAACTTATGTACAAGCACGCGCGTTTTGCCGCTTCCGGGACCTGCAGCCACAACGATACAGCGCGTTTCCTTGTCGCTGATAATCTCTTTTTGTCGTGAAGAGAGATCGCCGAACAGCTGTTTGTACTTGCTGGGAGTGATGTTTCGCTGAATTTCGCTTGCCCTTTCGCCCTTGAAATACTTGGAAACAAACAGGCGATAATCCATTTGGAAATAGTCTTTTACAAACTGTTGGGCCGCCGCATAGTCCTTTACCATGAGGTTGGCATATTCGCCAACGATGTGGATTTGCTGCATTCGTTGGCGATAAAAGTCATCGAGCGTTCGATAATCGTCTTTGCTAAACCGCATGCGGTTGTCTTTTGTGCGGCGAATGCTCATGGCATTGTATATCACGAGGAAGCCTCCGTCGAGCTTCAACGCGCCAATCTTGGCCAGATAAAGCAGCGACTCTTCCACCTCTTCTATCTGCAAGTCGGCCAGCGAGCTGAAAAGTCCTTGCCCTTGCGCCTTGATGTCGTTGAGCAAACGCACCACCGAGAACTGCACAGGCACGTTGTCGGTGGTTGTCGGCGCGCTTTTCTGCACCAAGGCATAAAGCCATTCCACGGCAAAGCGGCACACTTGCAGCCGCCTTTCGAAGCGGCGCACGATGGCTTCGGCATCTGCCAGGGGTGTTAGCTGAAGGTATCGGGCGGCGTTTTCTTTCTTTCGCGTATATCCTTTGATGGTAAGAAAGTAGAGCAGCGTGCGAATGTCTTTCTCCGTGGCACTGCTTATCCCGCTTTTCACGGCGTTGTCGTTCAGTTGTTTGTAGGTAGTGACAAGCGGTTCGCTGTGCAATTGGCCGAGCAAGTGTTGCTCCAGTCGGGCAAATCGTTCGAGCAACGTGTTTGATTTTCTTTCGTTTTCGCCCGTGTCGCGCAGGTAAGCCAGCATGTCTTTGCTGTCGGCGAGGATGCCTTCTTGGCGCATACGCACCACAACCGACATTATTTCTGCCTTTGGAATGCCCAGAGTGTCGGCCAGGTAGTCTATTCTGCTCTCGGCTTCAGTATCTTGTGCCTTGGCGATATGCTTTTTAGAGATGAGCGATTTGATAATCCGGGCAGCCTTTTCCCTTTCGTTGTCGTCGAAGAGCAGTGATGCTTCGATGCGCATTCGAGCCTCGTTCATGTTGCAAACGGTGATGCCAGTGGCATAAACATGCGGCACGTTGCTGCCCCTCACTAAGTAACCAGCCTCTTCCAAGGCGGCCAAAGCGGTGCGAACACGCGTTTCGATGTCGCCCACACCGTCGTCCCAACCAGCTTGTCGGGCTATTTCAAGGGCCGAACAATTGATGTTGGGACGTTGTCGGGTAAACGATTTCACCGCTTTCCACACCTGTTGTATCTCGCTGATGCTGAGTTTCGTTTGGTTAAGCAGAACGAAATGCTTGTCCAAATCGTTATCGCTGTACAGCACATAGCACTTGGCGTTGAGGCTAGGGTCGCGTCCTGCGCGGCCTGCTTCTTGCACATAGTTCTCTAGGGAGTCGGAAATGTCGTAGTGAACCACCAGTCCTACGTCTTTCTTGTCAACGCCCATGCCGAAGGCCGATGTGGCAACAATGATGCGAACGTCATCGTTCATGAAGGCTTCTTGGTTGTGTGTCTTTTCGTCTGCATCCATCTTGCCGTTGAAAGGCAATGCTTCATAGCCGTCGCGTGTGAGCTTTGCGGCCAGTTCGCGTGTGCGTTTGGTGCGCGACACATACACAATGGTGGGGCAATTGTCTTCTGCCACCAGTGCCCGGAGCTTGGAATACTTGTCGTTTGCATCGTCGGCATGCACCACACTGTACCTTAAGTTGGTGCGTGTGGCGGTCGAAGCGTAGAGTTCCAGCTTTAATCCCAGCGTCTGCTGAAAGTAATCGCAGATGTCTTGCACCACCTTTTGCTTGGCCGTTGCCGTGAAACACGATACGGGGATGGGCTGTTGGGTGTGTTTTTGCTCTTGAAGACGGCGGATGAACTTGCCGATATAGAGGTAGTCTACCCTGAAATCTTGTCCCCAAGACGAGAGGCAATGGGCCTCGTCTATCACAAAACGCACCACATGGCGCATGGAAAGCATGCGTTCGATGGTTTTGGAACGTAGCATTTCGGGCGAGATGTAGAGCAAAGACGCGCTTCCATCTTGCACGCGTTCAATGGATGAGGCGCGCGATATGGGGTCGAGCAGCCCGTTTATGCTCACGGCATCGGTTATTCCGCGTTCAGAAAGGTTGTCCACTTGGTCTTTCATGAGCGACTGCAAGGGCGAAATGACCACCGTTAGCCCGTGCATGGCCGTGCCAGCCATCAGTGCCGGCAACTGGAACGTGAGCGACTTGCCGCCACCAGTTGGGAAAATGGCCAGCAACGACTGGCCTTGCACCGCCGCTTCAACGGCTCGTTGTTGCAGGGGTTCGCCCTCGTAGGTACGAAACTGGTGATAGCCGAAGTGGGTTTCAAGGCTTCTCACGATGTCCAAATGCGCGTTGCAATAGGCGCAACCTTGCTTGCAGGGGGTGTGGCGAAGCTGTTTCACCACGTATTCTGTTGCAGGATAATTGTATAAAACCCAGCCAGGAGTTACCGAACGCTGGTCGGAGGTGTCTATTAGGGCCAAAGCGTAGGCCAGTTCGCAAGGGTATTGCTCGGCAAGTGCGGCCAGTGGGGCGTGGCTGCACAGCTTTTCGGCATAGTGCTCGGCGATGAGTTGGGGCAGGTTTTCGGCTGTTTGCTCTGCTCCCACCATGCGTAAGAAGCCCTCGAACTCGCTCTTTCCCCACAGCAATGCGGCATAAAGTCGGCGTTTGTGGGCAGGCAGCAGTTGCCAATGCGCCATTTCGTCGTCTAACAACGCCTTGGCTTTCTCGCAATCGTTAACGGGATTGTTCAGTTCGTCTACCATAAGCTTGTCGTCTTTCACAAGCCGATGATAAGGTCGTTCGGGAAAAAGCAATGGCGAGAGGTAGAGCGTGTCTACCAATTGCCATCGTTGGGCATCGTCTTCGCCGAAGAGATACTTGGCGTCGTGGTGCACAATGTTGTGTCCGCAGACGAAGTCCACGCTGCTAAGAAAGTCGATTAGTTGTGCTTTGGATGGCTGATGAAAAGTCGCTCCATCGTATCTTAGTGCGCCAATGTCGTGTACGCGATGGTCTTTCAGGCCAATTTCGGCATCGATAAAGGCGTAAAACTTTGGGTTGGGTGTTGGGCGTGTGGGTTCGTTACCGCCGATGTTGCGCGCATCTTCGGTGCCTTTTCCAGCCGAAAGTCTGTTCCATATAGGCATAAATTCAATACGATGGTAACGTTTTGGCAGGCAGTTGTCGCGCCATTGCCTAGTGCTTGGCACACGGGGATGTGCAAACGGCATCCCACTTTGCCTTTTGAACAAGGGCAAAGTTACATAAAAACGAGCTAATAACCATCATGTTACCCCGTTTCTTTACGACATACGCGAAATTCCAGCGTTGGGCAACATGGTTATGTTGCCAAAACCAGCCAGCTTTTGAACTTGTTAGTCCATCAATTCGTTAACTTGTCTGCTCGTTAATGAGTTAACTTGTCCACTTATAAACTCATTAACTCATAAACTCAACAACTATTTCAGACTCCACTTTTGTAGCCACCGCCTTACGGGCATGTCGTAGAACTTAAGGCATAACCAAGCGAGGACAATGCAGCCAAAGACGATGGCTAAGGCTTGCGGAATGGTTTGCATGAAGGAGAGATTGTTGTTCTTCACCCATGCATAATAAGTGTAAATGAAGGGGTAATGAACAATGTAAAGCGGATAAGAAATGTCGCCAAGGAAGTTGCATACGCGCGTTGACAGGGCATCGGTGGTGCGGCCAGACGCGCCCATCCACACCACAAGTGGGAAGACAAGCAGCACGCAGAGTGCATCGTACATGCCGTTTGCCCAAAAATGTTCGGCACCACCTATGCGCGGAAGGGCGGCAACAACAACGATTGCCGCGCCACACCACCAGAAAGCACCGCGCACTTTGCGCTTGCTGAACACGCGCGAGAGCAGCAATCCGGCTGGGAAAGCAAACATAACGCGGAGAAGTCCGCCCCAAAATCCTCCGTTGGCAAAGGTCCATCCTGCCCCTAATGTGCCGTCGGCGTTGGTCAAGGCGTAGCCAAACAGTGCGCCGCCAGTGGCGAAAACCAGCACGGCGAGCCAACGTGTGGGCAGCTTTCGTATGGCCAAGGCATAGGCGATGTTGGCGATATACTCGTAGAACAGCGACCACGTGGGGCCGTTGAGTGGGAAAATCTCGCCAAAACCGCGTACCTCTACGCTGCTCCAAGCTGGCACAAGAAACATGTTGAGCAGCGTGGCAAAGGCCAAAAGACCGATGGAAACCTCCGACACTTTCCAATGTTCGCACCCTTGGGTGTAGAACATCAGTGCGCCAAGCAGTGCGCCCATCACGAGCATGGGGTGCAAGCGGATGAGCCTTCGCTTGGCAAAAGCCCAGATACCCATCGTGTGTCGGCGGTCGTCGTAGGCATATCCGATAACGAAACCCGAGAGCATGAAGAAGAAATCGACAGCCAAATAGCCGTGATTGACAGCTTGGTCGGCGTAGCTTGTGGCGAAAGCTTCGCCGATGTGGTAACAGATAACGGAGAGGGCAGCAACGCCGCGCAGTCCGTCGAGCAGGTGATAGTGCGGTTTGGTGTCGGTAAATGCCGCCGCTGGGGTGCTGTTTGCGTTCATTGATGTGGTAAACGTTTGTCTTTGAAGCTACAAAGGTAGGCAAAACGTCGGAATAAGCGAGGGCTAAAGCGTGCGGAGTTGGCTTTGTTCATAGATGAATGTGCAATGACAACGCACCAAAATGGGCCTCTCTTTCTTACGAGCAGGTGCTTATTTTGCGGTTTGGGCTGGGCTGAAAGCGTTGTTGGCTGCGGCTTTTTGGCGCATCAGACGGCGGGGGTGGGGTGTTTTCGCTTCCTGTTCAGCCCTAACCGCAGCGCAATTGCTTTGCAGTTGTTGGCCAATGGCGGCCTTTCGCCCACTTATGGAAGCCTGTCTTGCAGCGCATCGTTGCTTCGCGTGCGGCTGTTGTCTTTTAGTTTCTGCCCGAAGCTATAGGTAAACGACAGCTTGAACGCACGAAAAGGCGGATAGTCTACAGTTCTTGTTGCACCATTGCTCACCGAATGCACCCGTCGATGCGAGGCAATGAGGCTCATCATCTCGCCGCCAATGGCCAAACGTTTGTTGAACAGCAGCCACTTGAGGTTTAAATCCAACCGATACCAAGCATCGGCAGCGTCTGAAGCGTTTTTTTCAGCGGTGTTATATTGCGCCCACCAGTTGCAGAGAAACGTCTTGGAGCGGTTGAAATAAATGTTGTTGTTCAGGTAGAACATGCCCGCCGTCTTATGGGTTCGCGCTAGGTTTATGCCTTTTAAAGGCTTCGAGTCGATGTGGAAAAGGTAAATGTCGAGGTAACTGTCGAACCAAGGGCAGCTGTCGAAGTTGTATGTCGCCCCTAGGCTGTAAGAGTTGTTGCGCAGCATGTTGGTGTTGGTGCTCCTAACCATCTTCGTGGCGTTGTCTATTTCGATGAAATCGTCTATCACATTGTTTCTCAATCGTCCGCTTCCCGTGATGGAAAAGTTCTTGTATGTGTAGCCAATTTCGGCCGTATACGACTTTTCGGGCAGCAAAGTAGGGTTGCCCGTGGTGATGTTATGTGCGTCTACGTGTTCCACAAAGGGGTTGATGTCGCTGTAATTGGGGCGTTGAATGCGGCCCGAAAAGCTTGCACTCAACACACTTTCTTCGTTCCAAGCATAACTGAAATAGGCAGTAGGGAAGAGGTCCAGTCGGTTTTTCTTGGTTCTTTCGCCTGTAACGGCCAGGCCATCGGTATGTGCAAACTCGCCTCGCAGACCCGCTTTGGCCGATATTTTGTCGTTCAGGCGATAGGTAATGCCGGCGTATGCAGCCGCCACATTCTCCTTGAAGATGAAGTGGTCGTCGAGATTAGCACCGATATTCTGCCTTTCGTACACCAGTCGGCTGTCTGTTCGCGTGTGTGAAAAGGCACAACCGAAGGTGGTTCGCCCTTTTGTGAAAGGCAATTCCACGTCTGCCTTGCCCGAATAGATGTCGATGTTGCACGATGGATGTTTCAAGTATTGCATGTTTTCGCCGCCCGTGGTGAGCAATTCCTCGTGGTCGTTCACCTTATAATTAATGTAGTCGGCATCAATGGCAAGCGTTCCGCCCTTTCCGATGTTCTTATGGTCGAAGTGTATGTTGGAGTTAAATTGCTTTAGTCGTCTGTTGGCAAAGTTAGAAGTGATGTAATGCTTCGTCAAGTTTCCGTTATTGTCCACGGCTCGCGTATCAGAAACGAGGTCGGCACTGGGGTCTAGGTTCATGTAATAGGCCATTCCGCCCAGCGTTAAGTCTTTAGTGAAGTCGTAATCTAGGTATAAAATGCCGTCGCGATAGCGGTTCGACTTCACCCTTGTGTAGTCTGTTTGCCAACGTTCTGTGGGATATTCCACCGCTGTCTTCCAGTCGTAATAAGAATTTCCTGTGCCCAAACCCAGCACAAGTTGGCTTTGTAGCTTGCCTTTGTTGAATTGCAGGCTGGCACTGGCATCGTTATAGCCCCGTTCCTTGATGGAAAGCACATCGGTAAGGGTTGCGCCAAGATAGTCGGAAGGCCGCTTCTTCACCACGAGGTTGATGATGCCAGCATCGCCCACTGCACTGTATTTGGCTGGTGGGGTGGTCATTACCTCCACCGATTGCAGCGAGTTTGCAGGCAGCGAACGCAGGTAAACCACCAGTTCTTTGCCGCTCATCTTCATCTCGCGGCCATTCATAAGAAACAGCACGCTGCCTTTTCCCACCATGCTGATGCCGTCGTCGCTCACCAATACGCCCGGTGTAGACTGCAACACGTCGAGAAAATTTACGGCAGCAACGTTCAGTCGTTCGGCATTAAACACAATCCTGTCTAGCTCGCGTCTGATAAGTGGCCGCTTGCTTTGCACGGTAATCTCGTGCAACGTGTTGGTGCTGTCGCGCAAAACGATGTTGGGTAGGGTGCGTTTTTCGCCTTCTTCCAGGGTGATGTCTTGTTGCAGGCTGTTATGTCCGATGTGGGAGAGGTGCAAAACGTATGTGCCCTTGTCGGCTTTGATGTGGAAAAAGCCGTCGGCTTCAGTGAGGCAGCCCTGCACATAGCCGCCTTGTGCATTCTTCAAGGCCACTGTAACAAACTCGATGGGCTGTCCGCGCTCATCAATTACTTTTGCGTTAACCTCTGCTTGTTGTGCTTTTGCTCCGAGGGTAAGGGCAAAGGCGGCCAGCGTTAGTTCAGCCTTGCGAAAAGGTTTCATCGTGTTGTGTCTTAGATTAGTGGGGAAGGGAAGCGGCTTTTGCGCGCTTGGAAGCTCTTGGCTTTCTAGATCTTCTAGGGTTTCTAGGGTTTCTAGGGTTTCTAGGATATATCTAGGGATTCTAGGTTTTCTAGTGTTCCTAGGGTTTCTAGGTTTTCTAGGCTCCCTAGGATAACTAGTATTCCTAGAATTTCTAGGGTTTCTAGGCATCCTAGGGGTTCTAGAGTTCCTAGAAAACCTAGAGACTCTAGAGCCCCTAGCTGAAAATGGCCTTTACAGGCGTTGCAAGGCGGCTATCGTTTTTGGTCGAAAGCCACGAACTCTTCGTAAGTGGGCGTCTTGCCCGTTGCCACTTCCATCACCTTATTATATATGGCGCGGCGCGAAGGAGCATTAAATTCGGTGTGTTCCACATCGGTTACGCGCATGATACTGCTTTCTGTGGGCCGCCAAACGCCCGTGGCATAGCGTGCAGCACCGCCTTCGAAGAGGCCCAAGCCTTGGTTGGCATAGCGTGAGTCGGCCAAAAACCCGGCCCAAGGCGACTTCGTAGGTTCGTTTGTCGTTGAAACATTCATCATCCAGCCGATGGTATGGCCGTAAGCATACCGATTGCGACCCGTTTCGTCTAAGGCAAGGTGTTGCAAATCGTATTCATCATCCAGCTTGCCAATGCCATGTCCGGCCGTTTCGTGCACGATGGTGTGGCGGAAATACTGGCCGTCAACGCCGCCATAAAGCGTGGTATAGGCGCAAGCCAGCGTGCTGTCCCATGCCCCCCAGAACGTTATGCCAGCGGCACGGGTGGTGTTTAGCACCACGCTGATGATGGAATTGCTTTCCTTATAGCCAGGAACAGCCGAGGCATATACCATCGTCTTGTACTCCAAGTTGTCGTCACTGAAGTGTCCGCAGATGCGGTTGGTGCTGTCAAGTGCACTAGCTAATGCCGTGGAACCGCTAAGGTCGCTGCTCAAAGACACCTTTTGCACCACATAGACGTTGAAATACGGGCGCAACGACTTCATTGGCTCTAGCGAAAAGATGTGTTCGGCCGACTTCTTCATTATATCATCGTAGGTGCCGTTCTTTATCATGTCTACGGTAAATCCGTCGCCCATCAGGATGATGTTGTAGCCATTGCCCTGCGTATGTGTTTGCAGCGTGGTCACTTTGCCGTCAAGTGCCACGATGTCGTCTTGGGTTTGTGCCAGCGTTGCGGCTTCATTGTCGTCGCCACTCTCGTTACAGGCCGTGAAAGTAAGGCCAAAGAGGGCGAGCGCGATATAGGTTAAAAGCTTATTCTTGTGAAACATATTCTTCGTTTAAAGTGTTATGGTCGGTGAAATGGTGAAAAAGAATTGGTTCAGGAGTATCACTTTTCAGTGTCGTTTGGTGGTCAACGCATCGGTACCAGCCGTTGGTACGAGGGCTACCAGCGTGTGGTAGCGCGGATACCAGCATCTTGTAGTGTGCCTACCAGCGTGTGGTAGTGTGCCTACCATGCCGCTGGTAGCTGGTAAAAACACAGCTTCTACTGGTGCTATTTGTTTCTTCTGCGCTAACCATTAAAAAGGGAATGCATTCCAAAACCCAATTCTTTTTTTCGTTAAGACATCAGATTAGGGATTCTCCTCCTTTTGGAATTGGAAATTGATGTTAACCCATTTTTCAATTGATTTGTCGTTGTACATCACTTCTGCGGCATATATTTTCCCCCAGTCGCCATCTTCATAAATGTTATAAGGAGAATAGCCGGGACCTCCAAAGAGGGTTGCTGTGACAATGTAAGGTTTTCCATCTTCTTTTCCACTGGGATAGAGCGGATAGGCCTGAACATTGCCATTCACTAACTTTTGGAAGTAGTAGTAATTGCATCCGGGGTAGTCTTCGTCTGGTTGAATTGAGCCGCTTGGCCATGCATCACAGCGTACGCTTACATACTTATTGTCGTTAACCGTAAACCAAAGGCTCTCGCCCGAGTGCATAAAGTCGATGATGTAATAGCGGCCGTTGCCCAGATCCATGAGCGTTTCTGTCCATACGTCAAACAATTGCCGCCCTGCAGATGAAGAGTCAAACCAAAAGTCGAGCTTCCTTTTCTTGGGATAATTCACGGTACCAGCGAAGGTAGCTCCACCATCCAGTTTTGCGTAAGGGTCGATGTTGTCGCCTTCGATCTTGATTTCGTAGGCGAAGCTGTCGCCCAGCTTCACTTGTTGTGGTGTCTTGATGGTAATTTGCGCCGTGGATTGTCCGGTGGGGAAAGTCACTTCGGTGGGTATTTCCAGCCCCTCGTCTTTCGAAACGATGATGATGGGCATGGTAAGTGCCGCGCCGTCGTTGTTGCGTTTCAGCGTAATCGTTGTCGAACGGATGCTCTCGTCGGCTGCATCGAATATGCAGTCGGCCGTGTTCGTGGCTAAGAACCGCACTTGTTGGCAGCCTTGGGCCACTTCTGGGCCGGGCGTATAGTCGTCTTTGTCGGAACAAGCCGCCAGCAAAGCCGTTGCGGCCAGTGTTACGAACAGGGATATATGCTTCAATGTGTTCATGTTGTTGTCTTGTTGATTGTTATTCAGTTTCCATTCTGCTTAGATGGGACATCGTGTTTGTCTGTTGGGTCGGGATTGTTCACGATGTTCATGTTGTATTGCGTTTCGTAATGGCTGATGCAGATGTTCATGCGCGGAGCCACGAAGCCCTCCTTGGTGTTAACCTGATAGTCTTGTGGGTGGTTAGACCCTGCATAAGCCCTTACAACAGCTTTCTCGAGCCGCTTGTAGTCGAAGAACACGCGCCCCTCGCCCCAAAGCTCAATGCGCCTTTGCCGCAATATCTCGTTGTTGAAGGCATCCATGTTGTCGGCATCGCATTTATAGGAGCCGTCGCTGAAGCGGTAAGTGTTGAGATAATTGGCCAAAGCCTGCTTGCCAGCTTCCAATCCTTCGTAGTGTGCTTTGGCTTCAGCCTCGATAAGATACATTTCTTCTACGCGCATCAACGGGATATCCACTGCTGCACCAATCTTGTAGTTGTTTCTTACACCACTTCGGGGATGGTACTTTAAGCCCGTAAGCGCGGGCAGTTTCGCCCAATCTTTGGCCTCCAGCAGCGTTGTGTACTTTCCGTAGGCAGAAGTCTTGCCTGCATCGTCAGGTGCAATCCACGTGTTTTTGCGCCAGTCGCCGTCCTCGATGGTCTTATACAAGGCAGCGTCAATCATGCGGATGGCCTTACACTTGAGATTGTTAACGCCTTGAGTGGTTTCGGGCGACATGTTGCTCACAAAACTCTTCCAACTCCAGTTGTCTCCCTCCACAATGTCGTTTTGGTCTATTTGCACGGCCAGCATCCAAGCGGCGTTTGCGGTGTTGAAGCCAGATGTTTTGTTGAACCATTCGTCCTTGGTGAGGGGCTTATGCCCTTGTGTGTAGGCCAATCGCGCGTATTGAGCGGCTTTTTTGAAGCAATCGTTGGCCGAAGCGATGCCCAGTTTGTTGTATTGGGCCAGTGCCGCATCGTCTTCGTGCGCCAGTTGTTCTTTCAAGTCGGCATCATGCTTGTCGAAACGCGAGCCCAGTTGCAGCCATAGTCGTGCCTTAAGTCCGTAGATGGCACTTTGGCTCATCATGTTAGCACCACCATTTTGATAACCTTGCAGGTATTTTTCGGCTCGGTCCAGGTCGGTCATGATGAAACGGTACATCACATAAAAGGGAGCGCGGCGGTCTGTGGTGGCTTCCTGCTGCGTAGTGTATGGAGTTCGGATGGGAACAGTGAGGCCGTAGATTTTGTTTGCCTCGGCTTGGTCGTCCAGTTCCTTAAATCCAGTTTTCTTATATTCGTAAGCGAAAGCCAAGTCGTAATAGGCAAAGGCGCGATAGCCCAATGCGTTGCCCACATGTGCAAGTTCTTCAGTAGATGTAAACTCGTTAATGGGTACGGCTTTCAGCGTAAGGTTGCACTTGTTGATGAGTTCGTAATAGAACGGCCACCAGTCTGTTGCCACATAATACTGCGGACCCAGCTGCTTATCTCTGCCTTCGTCTTGGTAAAAGTCGTAAAGCATGTCGTAAACAGGCACTTCTGCGCACATGCAATCGCGGTCCATGCCCAGTCCGGCATAGCCCCAGTGTCCGTTTCCTTTTGCCATGCGGAGGAAACCGCCAGGAATAGCCTTGCTAAGCGTTGCGGCCGAGTTGTCTGTTTGTTCCAATTGCTCTTGTGTGAAGGCTTGCCCGGGGTACACTTCTTCTAGACATCCCGTTAGCAGGGGCATCGAGAGGCAGAGGGGCAAGATATGTTTGATGAATGATTTCATAAGTGTTTACTGTTAGAAATGTTGTTAGAACTTAACCGAAATGCCTGCCGAGAATGTTCGCATGGGCGAATATCCACTGTCGCCCACGCTTCCGTCGAGCGTTGTGCGTGGGTCCAAGCCCTTGCGTTTGCTCCAATAGGCCACGTTGTCGCACGTAGCGAAGAGTCGCAGGCTGCTAAGTTGCAGGCGTTTGATGAGCTGTGTTGGGAAAGTGTAGCCCAATGTGATGGATTTAAACGTAAGCGAGCTGGCGTTTATCAAGAACCTGTCTGACGAAGCGTAGGTGTTGTAGTCGCCATACTGGAAACGCGGGATGTTTGTGTTGGGATTTTCGCGGCTCCACGATTTCAGTTGGTCCTTATGATATGCTTGTGGCGAGATAGATGTTTCGGGGGCGCGCATCATCATGGCGTAACCCCAGTCGTAAGCCTTGCCCCCGATGGAATAAATGAACGCGGCATTGAGGTCGAAGCCGTAAGCGCGCACCGATGTTCCAAAGCCTCCGTACACCGAAGGGTGCGGACTGCCGCAGAGATAGTAGTCGGCAGCACTGTAATCAGTTGTTCTTAGCAACTCTCCCGTGTTCTTATCTGTGTAGTACCATGTGCCTTTGCCTTCCTCGTTAGGCCCTGCAAAGCGGTGCAAGTACCATGTGTTGATGGGCAATCCCTCGCCAACATACCTGCTACCCTCAGAATATCCGGCGTGGCCATCTAGCGAAACGATTTTGTTTTCGTTGGGCAGGTAGGTTATTTTGTTGCTGTTGTGTGTGATGTTGAAGTTCATTGCCCAAGTGATGTTCTTCGTTCGGATGACGTCGGCATCGATGTTCAGCTCCACGCCGCGGTTAAGCATGTCGCCCACATTGTCGTAATAGCCGTTGTATCCCAGCGATTCGGGTACGGTAAACCACATCAGCATGTCGGTGGTGCGGCGTTCGTAGTATTCGATGCTACCCGTTATGCGGCGTTTAAACAGTTCAAACTCCGCCCCCACGTTCATGTTGGTGTTCGTTTCCCACGTAATGTCCTGTTTTCCCTTTTGGGTGAAAGCCAACGAAGGCTGTCCGTTAACAGACTTAAGTGCATATTGGTCGGTATAGAAGAAGTTTCCGATGGCGTCGTTGCCTTGTTGTCCGATGCTGGCCTTGATTTTGAGCATGTCAATCCATTTGGGCGTGAACCATTTCTCCTTGTTCATCACCCATGCACCTCCAAACGACCAGAAGTTTCCCCAACGGTGGCGTGGATGGAAGCGCGAAGAACCGTCGCGACGATAGGAAGCCGAGCCGAAATATTTGCTGTCATAGTCGTATTGTGCGCGGAGGAACACGCCTTCGATGTTGTAGAAATTTTTGTAGCTGTCGGCAGCCATGAGGGTTATCGCCCCAGAAAGCTCGGTGTTCATG
>CAJPTO010000063.1 GCA_905373605.1 uncultured Prevotella sp. | reverse complement strand
TGCTTTTATCTGGCATCTTTCGCTTACTCTTTCAGTCGCATAGTTCACTATGCTCTTTAATCGTAAACGAAATCTGCTCAGCAAAAAGCTAAAGATACAGCAAAGGCAATTTTTAGAACCAGCCTAAATGCAAACAGCATCTTCTTCACAATGCATTGGCATCCCCAAAAGGGCAGGCGAAGTTAACATACTATAGTTTGCTATAAACATTGCATTTCATCGGCACTTGTTGATGTTATTCCAACTACATTTAGCTAGTGGCTTTATTTTCGTTCTCGATAAACTGCGACACAGACTGTCCATATTCTTTCTTAAAGCATTGCGAGAAATAGCGTGGGGTGGAGAAACCTACCCTGTAAGACAGCTCGTTAACCCTTATGCCAGGTTCGGCCTTCAGTATTCGGCAAGCTTCTTTGAGCCTAATGCTGGTGATAAATCCCGTGACGTTCATACCCGTTGCAGCACGGAGCTTGTTGTAAAGGGTGCTGCTGCTCACACAAAGGTCGACGGCCAGCTGTTCGCGGCCGTAATCAAAGTCGGAGATGTGTTCCATAAGCATGTCGATTGCCTTTTTTACAAACACTTCTTCGGGCGAGCTGTAGTGTTTTGCTTCGATGTCGCCGGCCGTTTGCTTTTGGAAACGTCGGCGCACACGTTCGCGGTTGGCGATGATGTTGTCGATGCGCAGCTGCAAGTCGGCGAGGTTGAACGGTTTTGTCATGTATTCATCGGCTCCGATGCGCAGTCCCTCATTTCGTTCGGCATCAGTTGCCTTAGCCGTCAGCATGATGACGGGCAGCTGTGTGAAGTTTTCGTTTCCTTTTATCCACTGGCACAGTTCGTTACCATCCATTACGGGCATCATCACGTCTGTTACAACGATGTCGAGTGGGCGTTTCTCAATCATCTTTTGGGCCTTTTGTCCATCTGTTGCGGTAAGCACATTATAGTGTTTTGCCAATCGGTTTTGCATGAGCATCAGCAGTTCGCTGTTGTCTTCAACCAGCAAGATGGTGTATTCTTTGTCGTTGTTGGCATCTTGGTTAGCGTTCAGTGTCTGCGCATAACTTTCTCCCAGCGGCTCAGCCAATATTATCTCGTTGGGTTTGGCAGCCTTGTCGCGATATGCATTTCGGTTGTTGTCGTCGGAAACAGCATCGGTTGGGTAGGCATTTCGTGCAATGGGGATGGTCACTTCGAACACCGTCCCCTTACCTTCTTGGCTTTGGCAGTTTATTTTTCCGTGATGCAGGTTCACCAAGTCGCGCACGAAGTTCAGTCCGATGCCCGTCCCCACGACACTCATCCTGCGGTAATCGCCATCGAGGAAGCGCGAGTAGAGGTTTTTGAGCATCTTCTTGGACATGCCGATGCCCGTATCTGCCACACGAATCAACATGTTGTCGCCCGTATCTGCGACAGTGAGCGTCACTTCTCCACCATCTTGGGTGTATTTTGCGGCATTGCTCAGCAAGTTATAGACGATTTTCTCCACTTTGTCGCGGTCGAACCATCCCGAAGCCTCGGTATTAATCTCCTCGTAGAACCTAATGCCCCTTGGTTTGAACAGCGGAGCGATGTTTTGCGCCACATTTTGTGCGAAAGTTCCCATGTCTTCGTAGGCCACATGCAGCTTCAGCTTCCCGGCTTGTGCCTTTCTCAGCTCCAAAATCTGTCTCAACATCAGTGTAAGCTTGCTGACGTTGCCTTTGATGATGTTCGTTTCGTTTTGTGTCGCCTCATGTTCTTGGCTAATGCTTTCGGCAGCAGCCCCAATTACGGCCAAAGGCGTAAGCAGCTCGTGGGTGATGTTGGTGAACACCACCTGCATTTGCAACTTGTTTTGTGTGAGAATGCGTGCTCGATAGGCCTTTTGTGCGAGATAAAGCACCACGATAGTCAGGGCCACATATAAAAGGAAAGCCCACCACGTGGCATACCAAGGCGGCAACACGCGCACAATGACCATGTAAGGCAGCTCAACCCAGCGTCCATAGCTGTCGGCAGCCCTCAATTTCAGCTTATATGTGCCAGAAGGAAGGTTTTCGAAGGTGGCCTGTCGTATGTTGGCATCGGAATAATGCCAGTCTGTATGGTATCCCTCAAGGAGATACATGTACTTGGAGCGTGCAGCATTGGTGTAAGAAAGCAAGGCAAACTCCACAGAAAACTTGCTAATGTCGGTGGGAATGGTTATTCTTCGTGTGTATGCTGGCATGCACGCGCTTATCTCTTGCCGCACAATGCTGTCCAGTTGGTTATATCTAACGCCATCTACGAGAATGTCTGTCACCATCAGCGGATAGGGCACAAGTTGTTTTCCGCTGGGCACAGGCATGTTGACATTCATCAATATGAGCTTTCTTCCAGCGCCCAAGACGAGTTTGTCGTGCCAAGCGAAAGCAGAATTGGGTTGGAACGAGAGCGTTCCCAGCCCGTCTTCGCGTGTGTAGGTGGCATAATGCGCTTCTCCGTTCTTGTCCACTTGCAAGCAAACCAGCGCATTGTCGGTGGTAAGCCACAAGCGTCCCTGCCTGTCTTCAACGATGGAGAACACCTGCCCCACGTCCCAATGGTAGGTTTGGCTCACACTTACGAACCTGTCTTTCGCTGCATCGAAGCGATAAAGCCCTCCGCTGTTAGACAAAGCCCACAATCGGCGGTGCGAGTCTTCATAGCACAGCAGGGCATCGTTGAAGTTGAAATTGCCGTTTCGTGCGTTATAGTATTTTCTTGTTGTTGTTTTGCCTTTATTTTCAATGCAAACGATGCCCACATTTTCGGTAGCCACCCAGACATGTCCGCGATGGTCTTGCGTGATGTGCTTCACGCTCACGCCATCAAGCAGGCTAGCCGTGTTGCCAGTTGGCGAAAGGCGCGTAAGACCTTGCCTTTCGCCGACATATATCACGCCGTCTCGGGCTTTGAACAGCGCACAGACGTTGTCGTATCGCACAAAGGGGCAGTTATACCTATTATATATGGTGGCTCGCCCGCCTTTAATGGCCACGATGCCGTAAGCGTTGTTGGCCATCCACAGTTCGTTGGCGTCCTTGCGTATGAAGTCTGTCACGCGCGAGTTCACCACATCGTAGGGCAAAGCTGCCAATTGGGGAATTTGTTTGTTGCACAATGTCGTTCCTGTTTGGCTGTCGAAATAGGCCAAGCCGCTAGGCACAAGGCTCAACCAGTAATGCCTTCCGTCGTCGGTGTGTATGGCTTGGATGCGGTTTGCGGGCATGTCGGCAGGCATGACGTTGAGCGACAGGAATGGCGATTGTCGGGTGCTGATGTGGTAGAATCCGTTGTTAACCGTCAATATCCACACGTTTCCCTTGCCGTCTGTGGCAAAGTTCACCACGTTGTGCAGTGGCACCAGGGCATCGTTGTAAGCAATGGTGTTGTAGAATTGTGTTTCTTTGGGGTTGCGTGCGTCTATCAGCCCCACTCCGCCTCGTGTGCAAAGCCACATCTTGCGTGTCAGCGGTTCTTCGGCAAGGTGGTAAACGATGGCGTGCGAGAGGTCGCCATCGTAGAAACTGCTTATTCCGGGTGCCTTTTGGCTAAGGGGTTGCGCCACACATTTCACGCCATCGCCCCATGTCCCGGCCCAGATACGTCCGTAGCTGTCGGGTTGCAGCATGTAAGTGTGCATCGTTTCGGACGGTGCAGCATGCGAACTGAGCGGCACAGCCGTGGTCCAAGCCCTCCTGCTTTGTGGGTCGAAGCGGTAGAACTTGTTGCTCCACGTGCCCACAAAGAGCAATCCATCCTTGGTTTGAGCAAACGATTTCACGGTGTTTATCCTTCCTTTCCGCTGTTTACCCTCCTCGTCTATTATGGTGATGTTGGCCGCTGTGTATGGTGTGAACGTCTTTGTTGTGGGGTTATAGGCAGTGATGCCATCGTCGGTTCCTATCCAAAGCGTTCCGTCGCGCGAGGTGAAGAGGGCGTAGACAATGCGGTTGTCTGTGCCTTTTAGCGTATAGCGCACAAATTTTCCCGTACGTTTGTCCATACTTGCCAATCCGTTGCTTGTGCCAATCCACAAATGTCCGCTGTGGTCTTCGGCAATGCACAGGATGTTGTTGTTGGGGAGCAAGTTTGGTGTTTGCTCGCTGTTGCTGTAATTGGTGAGCCTATAGCCGTCGTACGAATGCAAGCCGAAGTTAGACCCCAGCCATATCAGCCCGTCGCGGTCGATAATCATGCACTTAAACGCTTCGGAGGGCGAAGGGTTAAGGGCATTTAGCACACGATAGGGCAACACTGCTGCGCGGATGTGGGCAGCAATGGCCAAGAACATGGCGCAGAACAGCGCGCTGGCGTGGAAGAGCTTCTTCATTTGTAGATTGCTTGTGTATGCAAAAGTACGAAATTATCATTAAATAATGTGCGCCGAAACGTTATAAACGTCCCAATAACGATAATCGTACATGCAATAACGCCCTGCGTACACAGCTTTAGTATTTAATGTTTAGCTTTGCAAGCAAAATAACAACAAATAAAATTTACCTTTATGACTCCTAAACAACATCCCAAGAGTGCGCCACTCGCGTTGTCGTCGGCCATTGCGCTGTCGCTATTGCTTGGAGTGGCCAGTCCGATGAGGGCTTCGGCGTGGGCATCTACCCAGGCTGTTCAGCAAACCAGCACGGTGAAAGGCACCGTAACCGACACGAACGGCGAGCCCATCATCGGTGCCACCGTGCGCGTTGTGGGTTCCAAGGCTGCTGCCGTTACCGATCTCGACGGCAATTTCACGCTGCAAGCCCCACGCGGTGCGAAACTGGAAATATCATACGTGGGCTATACCACGCAAACCGTCACGGCATTGGCGCAAACCAACGTGCAACTAAAAGAAGACGCGCAAGCACTGAGCGAGGTTGTTGTGGTGGGCTACGGCACAATGCGCAAAAAAGACCTGACGGGTTCGGTGGTACAGATAGACGCAAGCAAGATTCAAGACCAGAATCCCAACAACGTTCAAGACATTCTGCGCGGAACACCCGGCTTGCAGATAGGTTTGGACACCTCGGCAAAAGGCGGTGGCTCGATACAACTGCGCGGACAAAACTCGCTTTACACCTCGGGGTCGCACAACTCGCCGCTCATTGTCCTAGACGGCATGCAGTTTAATGGCGAGCTCTCTGAGATAAACCCCGACGACATCGCACAAATAGACGTGCTAAAAGATGCCTCGTCGGCCGCCATTTATGGAGCAAAGGCCGCCAATGGCGTTATCATCATCAACACCAAGAAAGGAAAGATGGGCAAGCCCATCATCAACTTCACCACTACCATCGGCGCAAACACCAAGGCGCAGTATAGAAAGATGATGTCGCCAGAGCAATATATCACCTATCGTGAAGACTGGTTCAAAGCCCAGACCTACGGAGAGCGCGCTGATGGCACGTGGGGATACTACTCAAAGGCCAGCAAAGTGCCGCAAGGTTATTATGATAGCTACGAAAGAGCTGCTGAATTTGGCCTTACACAAGACCAATGGGCTACCATGGGCGAAAAACAACTGCAGACAAACGAGAGTCTTCGCTCGCTTTATGGCCGCCGTCTGGGCTTCGACACTGATGCTTCGCTGGTGATGAAAAACTTCCTGGCCGGAAATACCTACAATTGGGAAGACGCAACGTTCCAAACAGGCTTTCTGCAAGACTATAATGCCAGCGTTTCGGGTGCGGGCGACAAGGTGAACTATTACCTCAGCTTCGGCTACATGAACAATGAAGGAGCCGTGCAAGGCGACAAATATGAAGTGTATCGCGCAAACCTGAAACTCAACACCGACATCACCAACTGGCTTTCGATGGGGTTGAACGTCAATTTCCAAGACCGCTCTGACGTTTCGGCTGGTGTACCCTTTGGAGCAGGCAATTATTGGGATGCCGACCAGCTGCGCGAGTCGCCTTATTCGCAACGCTACAACGACGATGGCACCGAAAACCAGTATCCCAGAAATGGAAATCCCACCAATCCCGGCTACAACTACCATTTCAATCAGCAGTACATTGCCCTCGAAAAAGGCTATACCACAATGAACGTCATCTACAACGCACAGGTGAAACTGCCCTTCGGCATCACCTACGCCTTTAACATCGCGCCACGCTTCCAATGGTTCTACAACCGTTATCACATGGCGGCAGACCTTCCCAACAGCTCTCCTGAGAGCCGTGGCGTAGATCGCTACATGTCCAAGACCTTTGATTGGAACCTCAACAACACCATCACCTGGGACCACGTGTTCAACAAAGACCATCATGTAACCCTCACCTTGGTGCAAGAAGCCGAGAAAGACCAATATTGGTATGATGAGATAAAGGCCCGCAACATACAACCCACCGACGCACTTGGCTTCCATTACGTAACGGGTGCCAACAAAGAGCAAAGCTCCTTCTACGTTAGCGACCGCCAAATAACCTCGGCAGCCTACCTCGGCCGCTTGTTCTATGGTTTTAAAGACCGCTACATGTTCACCGGAACGTTCCGCCGCGATGGCTATTCGGCCTTTGGCATGAACAATCCGTGGGCAAACTTCTGGTCGGTGGGCGGCAGTTGGGTGTTCTCCGAAGAAGCTTTCGTGAAGCAACCTTGGCTCGACTACGGCAAACTTCGCCTTAGCTACGGCACCAACGGCAACCGTTCGCTCGACGACACCTACAAGGCTTACGCCAATTTGGCCAATGGCGGCCTATACGCTTATTACAAATATGGCTCACTGGACATGACAACCATCGAGGCATTGCGCGTAGACCGTTTGCCAAATTCGAGCCTGCAATGGGAAAAAACCACCTCATGGAACCTCGGACTCGACTTCTCTGTGCTCGGGCAACGCATCAGTGGCTCCATAGAATGGTACACCAAGCGCACCCACGACATGATTATGTCGCGCTCCTTGCCCAACTTCACCGGCTTCGGCAGCATCGTTGCCAACCTGGGCGAAGTAACCAACTCGGGATTTGAGTTTACCATCAACTCGCAGAACATCAAAAAGGAAAACTTCACCTGGAACACCAGCTTCGGCTTCTCCTACAACAAGAACCGCATCAAGCACCTTTACTACACAGATGCCGATGGCGACGGCAGAGAAGACGATGATACCAAGAACGGATGGTTCATCGGGCAGCCCATTGGCGAAATATGGTACTACAAAACAGACGGCATATGGCAGATTGGAGAAGAGGCCCAGGCCGCCAAGGTGGGACAAAAGCCGGGCGACCCAAAGGTGATTAACAGCTATACCGACGACGACAAGGTGGAAGCAGACGGAACGCGCACGCCCGTTTACAACGATAAGGACAAGCAATACCTCGGTACAACCCAGCCACCTGTGTATTGGACACTGCGCAACGACTTCATTTTCCTCAAGCAATTCACCTTCTCGTTCTCCATGTACGCCTACATGGGCCACAAAAGCAGATCGGGATTGTGGCTTAACAACGACAATGGCGGCTCGCTCTTCACGCAAACCTGCAACTCCATCGAGAAAGAGTATTGGACACCCACCAATCCCACCAACGACTTTGCACGGCTTAACGCCACCGGACCCATCGGCGTTACAGGCATTGACAAGCTTTACAACCGCAGCTTTGTACGCCTAGACAACCTCACGCTGGGTTACACCCTGCCTAAAGCCATCACCATGCGATGGGGATTGGAGCGTGTGCACCTCTCTGCAACCGTAAACAACCTCTTCACCATCGACAGTTGGCCATACGGAGACCCCGAAACAGGCAACTATTCTAACAGAAAGTTCCAGTTTGGCGTGCAAGTAACGCTCTAACAGGGAGCAAAACAAAAGCTTAAACAATAACAACCGACAGTTATGAACACCAAACATATCATTCACAGTGCATTGATGCTGGCTTCTGTCGCCTTCTCGGCGGCTTGCACCGACGCTTTTCTCGAACAAAAACCCCTGTCGTTCTACGAACCCAGCAACACTTACACCACAGAGAGCGGACTTAGGTCGGCACTTGCCCAATGCGACAAGCAACTAAAGACCTACCGCATCGACAACAACTGGAACAATGTGGGCATTTTTTCCAACTATTACATGTCCGACATTGGCCTTTATGCCAAGACAGACATGGGCGGAGGATTTCAAGACGACTTCTCCACCAAGCTAACGCCCACATCGGGCATGGGAGGAGGCGGCGACGGCAACTACTTCTCACGCTTCTGGAGCGAGGGCTTCAACATGGTGAAGTATGCCAACACCATCCTTTCGTACGTAGACAATGTGAAAGGACTAAGCCCCGAGGTGCAAAACGCATACAAAGGCCGCGCATTTTTCCACCGCGCATACGCTTATTACAACCTCGCATTGCAGTTTGGAGACATACCGCTGATAACAAAACTCATCTCCATTCCCAAACTCAATTACAAGTCTACCAGCAAAGAGGCCATCTTCCAAATGCTCGTGGCCGACTTGGAGTTTGCCGTGCAACACGTTCCGCAGCAAAGCAAGATGCAACTTGTGGGGCAAGTGAACCAAGAAGCGTGCATGCACCTGCTCGTGAAATGCTATCTCGCCGTGGGAGAATACAAAAAGGCCGAAGACATGGCCACCGAACTCATCAACAACCACGGATTAAAGCTGATGACTGCACCTTTCGGCACCTGGCAGCCATCGGGTGAGGAGAAAACATGGAAGGTTACGCGCAACGTTGTGTGGGATTTGCACCGAACACCCAACATCGCGGACCCCGCAAACAAGGAAACAATCATGATGATTGTCAACTCTAACGACAAGGATAGGGCCACTTACAACGTCATGCGCGCTTGCTTCGCCCACTGGAGCAACGGCATCATACGCGATCCGCACGGACTTGCTGGCCCCGGCAAGAACATCGCGCGCAAGGATAAGGCCTATAACGACACACTTGATTGGGTTCGAGTTGCCGGACGCGGCATTGGCGTTAACCGCACATCGCACCATTACAACAAGACAATATGGAACTACGACGGCGAAACCGACTGGCAAGACCTCAGACACAACCGCGAAGTGGGCAACTGGATGGAGATGGAAGACTTCAAATACAACAATCCCACTTCAACATGCTACGGCCGCAACTACCAACTCTACGCCACAGAAGACTATGCCGACTCAACGGGCAAGGTGCTTGTACATCAAGGCGACATACTTTGCTCGGACACCATCCGCTCTTGGTATCCCACACCGCTCTATGCCTGCTACATCAAGGACGAAACAGCAGAAGCGAACCTGGGCGAAAATCAATTCAACGGGGCTAGGGGCGCTGGTTCCAACGGCGACATGTACCTTTTCCGCTTGGCCGAAACGTATCTTTTGCGTGCCGAAGCCAGGTTCTACCAAGGCAACACCGCTGGGGCGGCCGAAGATGTGAACGCCATACGACAACGTGCAAACGCAAAAAAGATGTACACCACCGTTACTATTGGCGACATTATGGACGAACGCGCACGCGAACTCTACCTCGAAGAGTTCCGCCAAGCCGAGATGGTGCGTGTTAGTTGGTGCTTGGCGCGCAGCGGACAGCCCGACGAGTGGGGCAACACCTACGACCTCAACACCTGGGACAAGCAAACGGGTACCGACCTTAACGGAGGTAGCTACTGGTTCCGCCGCTGCACACGCTACAGCCTCTTCAATCAGCCCTATGGAAAAGGCCAGCAAGGCAGTCAAATGTTTGAATACAAAATTAGCAAGCACAATCTTTTCTGGCCTGTTCCCCACTCGGCCATCGAGGCTAACAAGGATGCCGCCCTGCGACAAAACTTTGGTTACGATGGATATGATGCCAACGCGCCGATGTTTACCAACTACCAGGATGCCATTGCCGACGAAACAAGGGAATAGAAGCATTGGGAGCAGACTGATTAAGAGTTGAGGAGCGGGCATGTTAGCAAGTTGAGAAACATACCTGCTGACAAGAGCATCACACATTTGCCACGTTGCAACAATGCCTTGGGCATGACCACAGAACAACTTGACTCCTTAACTTCCTAATTTCTCAACTCCTGCTATAAGTCATCAATAAAAAAGAACGCGGAGCAAGATGGTTGCGGCCATCTGCTCCGTGTTTTTTGTTGTTCGTTCCACCCCTCGAAAGCACGCCTGCACCACCTTTACGGCCCTAAGAACACACCAGCTGGGTATAAAACCCCAAAATGAGTTGAGCCATGACAAGGCGTTGCAAGCGGCCATTTCGCCAAACTCCGCGCAGCAGTTGTAGGCATAACGAAGCGCGTTCTTACCCCTAACAGGCGTTATTCATCAGGCATCCCAAACCCATTTTGAAGAAAGACAACACCCAAAGCCATGTGCCAGACAACCTGCAACGAAGACATACCAACCCTAAATCAAACAGATAATGGGTGTCTGGCATATGCCGTACACGTGTCTGCCTTATGCCGTACACGTGTCTGCCTTATGCCAGACACCTGTACACCATATGCCGGACACCAATGTTTTTTTTTAAGTAGGAGCTGCACACACACATGCAACACCCGAAATTTGTTTGCAAGCGAATAACGTTATGCAACAATCGGGCGGATGATGAAAGGAAACAAGGGGCTGCAAACTGATGAAAGTTCAGGATGGACAACAATCGACCTTTGGGTGCATTCTTGTGTTGGTGGGCTGCAAACTGATGAAAGTTCGGGATGGACAACAATATCCCGACTTGAAGATTGGCGACACTGTAGGCTGCAAACTGATGAAAGTTTAGGATGGACAACAATTGCTACGCCTACTATCGCCATTGGGAAACACGCCGCCGCATTGCCCATTTGTAGCAATTGTTACACCAGTTTGGGATAAGGAGCAACTCCTTATACACATTGATTTATCGTAATGAGGGCGGATTGGTTCAACTACCGCAAAGCGGTTGGCATAATCACTGGTTCTTAACCCGAACTGGCGTAATTGTTACGTGGATGATGCAGGCGCACATGGCGTGCGAAGCTGCAAAAGGGAATGCAATATAAAGCGAAAAAGCCAGCTAGAGAATTTTAGCAAGCGGCCGAAGAAACAACTTGGAAAGGCATTTGCATTTGAAGGTAACGGCGATGGGACACAAAAAAAAGTGCAAGGCACGCATCATGCGCCTTGCACTTCGTTTTTATTTCCACCATTAAAGGCCGAGTTACAGCAGGGCTTGGAACTTGGCATCGAGTGTTTCTTTGCTCGTTGCTCCAACGAACTTGTCTACGAGTTGTCCGCCTTTGAAGAAGAGTATGGTAGGGATGCTGCGCACCCCAAACTCTGCTGCCACCTCATTGTTCTCTTCCACGTCGCACTTTCCTACGACAATGCGGCCGTCATAGTCGTTAGCCAACTCTGAAATGATGGGGCCAACCATCTTGCATGGGCCGCACCAAGTAGCCCACAGGTCCACTACCAATGGCAATTCGCCATTCTTGTAACTCTCGAAGTTTTCGGTTGTGATCTTTACTTCCATAATGATGTATTCCTTTTTTATTTGTTACTAATCTATGTTTGGTTTGTTTTGTCCAATTAACTCAATGCAAACACCGTGCCACAAAAAGTGCTAGATGCCGTTTCCGTTTGCTTGTGAAGCGGCACAATGCCTAAGGGCTAGGCTATGCAAAGGCGGAAGCATTGTAAAATTATTGTCCACAGGCCATATTGTGCATCCATGTCCGGGCTTGGTGAGCCAAACACCTCTCCCCTTACACCTTATATATATAGGGAGAAAAAGCAAACAGCGCAACACAGCACACCACCAGCAGTGCACTTGCAGCCAACACGCAGCCCACATACAGCCACGACACTGCCAGCTAGGCACACCTGTGGCATGCCATTCTGCCATGTTAGTTCACCCGATAGTCCATGTGCGGGTCGCTTTCCACGTAATTCAGCAGCGTTCGCCCCACCCTTATCGGTGGGATATTCGACTTCAGCAGCAGCGTGCTGTTGCTTTCCGTGTCGTGTATCTCGAAAAAAAGCTGTGTTTGTCCAGGGCTGTCGCTCACCATTGTCACGATGTCGTTCACCACCGTTTGGTCGATGTGTGCGCTATCCACCTTGATTGTGAAGCTCTGCACGCGTTTGTCGAAGGTTGTTTGCAAGTATTCGATGCTTGCCACCTGCAGGTCTACGAACGCGCTGGTGGGATATTTCTGCGTAAATCGGCATTTCACGAAGAGCGTTCTGCCCACTTCGAACATGCCGTTCCATCTTCCCCACTCCTCTCCGAAGAAAGCCAGTTCGCCCGAACCCGAGTAATCCTCGATGGTAACAAAGCCACAGGGTTTTCCCGTCTTGGTAATGGCCGAGCGCGATGCAGTGACCATGCCCGCCAATGTCACCTCTGCCTTTTGTGTCAGTGCCATTTTGTCTTCCAGTTCGATGCAACCCGTGTTGCACATGGCTTGCAACACAATCTTATAATCGTCTAACGGATGCGCCGAGAGGTAGATGCCCACCAGGTCGCGTTCCTTGTTCAGGCGTTCAATGCTGCTCCATCGCTCGGCTTGCGGCACGGGAGGCGTGGCCACTTCCACGGCATTGCTGTCGCCGAAAAGCGAGTTTTGCATCTGTTGCTGTTCCATTTGGAAGAGCTGCCCGTAGCGTGTAACGTTGTCGATGAAGCTAGCGCCCTTGGCATCAACGCCGAAATAGCTTTCGCGAGCAATGCCGAAGCTGTCGAAACCGCCGCTAAGGGCCAAGCTTTCAAGTGCCTTCTTGTTCACCGAACTGAGGTTAACGCGCTGCACAAGGTCGAACACCGAGGCGTAAGGCCCGTTCTTTTCGCGCTCTTGTATGATGGCTTGAGCCGCCGCGTCGCCCATTCCCTTGATGGCACCAAGCCCGAAACGTATCTCACCCTTCTTGTTAACGCTGAACTTCAGGCGCGACTCGTTCACGTCGGGGCCAAGCGTCTTGATGCCCATTGCACGGCATTCGTCCATAAACTTGGTGATGTCGGCGATGTTGGCAAGGTTTCGGCTCATCACCGCAGCCATATATTCGGCCGGATAATGCGCCTTGAAGTAGGCCGTTTGGAAAGCCACCCACGAGTAGCATGTGGCATGACTCTTATTGAAAGCATACGAAGCGAACTTCTTCCAGTCTTCCCAAATCTTGTTAAGCACCTCTTTGGGATGCCCGTTTTTCATTCCGCCCTCGTAGAACAGCGTTTCCAACTTATCCATTTGTGCGATAAGCTTCTTACCCATAGCCTTTCTCAACGTGTCGCTTTGCCCACGAGTGAAGTTGGCCAACTGTCTGGAAAGCAACATCACCTGCTCTTGATACACCGTAATTCCATACGTGTCCTTGAGATATTTCTCCATGCAAGGGATGTCGTACTTCACCTTTGAGGGGTCGCGTTTGCGCGCAATGAAGTCGGGGATGTAATCCATAGGGCCCGGGCGATAAAGGGCATTCATGGCAATGAGGTCTTCAAACACCGATGGTTGCAGCTCGCGCAGATATTTTTGCATGCCAGCCGACTCGAATTGGAACGTCCCAATCGTTCGTCCTTCGCAATATAGCTGGTAAGTTTTCTCATCGTCGATGGGAATTTTCTCAAGGTCGATGGTTTTGCCCGTAGATATGCGTACGTTTTCCACGGCCTCTTTCAGTATGGAAAGCGTCTTGAGGCCCAAGAAGTCCATCTTGATGAGCCCTGTTTCCTCGATAACATGCCCGTCGTATTGCGTGCAAAGCAACTTATGCCCGGGGTCTGCCTTGTCTTCGGCCGTAGAAACAGGCACCCAGTCGCTTATAGCGTCGCGGCAGATGATTGTTCCGCAGGCGTGAATGCCAGTTCCGCGCACCGTCCCTTCGAGCATTTTGGCATACATCATGGTGTTGCGCAG
>CAJPTO010000062.1 GCA_905373605.1 uncultured Prevotella sp. | reverse complement strand
TAATTATTCCATTTACAATGTGTTATGCCCTGTTGTGCTTGTGAAGGGATGCCCATCGGCTTTCATTCCATGCGCACAAGTTTGCGCAAGGCGTGGAGAAAGTAGCATTTGCATCAGCAAGGTGATGCACACACAAGGCCGAAACCCTGCATGCGCATCCTTATACTTGCGTTTAGGCACAAGCATTTGACATGTATGCTTTCGCTTTATGCGCGGTGTTTGGCCATATACTCTTCCACATCCTTGGGGTGGTAAGGTATAATCTGCTTGCCAAGCATGCGGCAACCATCGTCAGTAATGAGCACATCGTTTTCCAAGCGTATGCCACCAAAGTCCTTATAGGTTTCAATGACATCGAAGTTGAGGAAGTCTTTGCAATGTCCGGAAGCGCGCCAGTCGTCGATAAGGTCGGGAATGAAGTAAATTCCAGGTTCATCTGTCACTACAAATCCCTTTTGCAATCGGCGTCCCATGCGCAAGGCGGAAGTGCCAAACTGCGTTGAGGGCTGTATTTCGTCGTCGTATCCAACGTATCTTTGGTCAAGTGCTTCCATGTCGTGCACGTCCATGCCCATCATGTGGCCCAGTCCGTGGGGCAAGAACATGGCATGTGCGCCAGCTGCCACAGCTTCATCGGTGTCGCCTTTCATCAATCCAAGCTCCTTAAGCCGTTCGGTCATCATGCGGCAAACGCCCATGTGCACGTCATAATACTTCACTCCCGGCTTTGAAAGCTCCAGCGCATGGTCGTGGCAAGCCTCTACGATGGTGTAGATTTCCAACTGCCGTTGGGTGTATTTGCCGCTAACGGGCATGGTGCGCGTATTGTCCGAGCAATAGTTGTTTATCGTTTCGGCACCACAGTCGCACAAAGCCAGTCGGCCTTCTTCCAAAACAGCCATTGAAGGATTGCCGTGCATGATTTCGCCGTGTTGCGAAAAGATGGTGGGGAAGCTAACCATAGCACCATACGAACCCGCAATGCCGGTGACTTGTCCGGCCACATACTTCTCCGTAACGCCCGGCCTGATGAGCTTCATGGCCGTGGTATGCATCAGGTATCCAATCTCCGAAGCCCTTTCAAGCTCTTCGATTTCTTGTTCTTCCTTCACCGAACGCATCTTCACCACAGCGTTGATGAGCGTCATTGAGGCCGCTTCTTTCTGCTGGTTGGGGTGAATGCCGAGCAAATCAAAGATTTGTAGCTTGATGTCATGACGATAAGGCGGCAAGAAATGTATCTTTCGTTTCTGCTTAATGGCATCGTGGCAGACGGTTTTAAGGTGCTTCATGGATGCCGAGTGCTCTATGCCCACTTGCGCCGCTAGGTCTTTCACGCTGTCAACCGACCCATACCACACGATGTCTTCAATGTCAATGTCATCTCCAACGAGCGTGTCTACGTTGTTGTCTACGTCGATAACCCCAACAAGCCCATCGCGTTGAACCCCGAAGTAGTAGAGGAACGACGAGTCTTGACGGAACGGGTAATACCCGTTGTTAGGGAAATTGCACGGTGATTCGTTGTTGCCGAAAATCACGATAATGCCACTTTGTACCAACTTTTTAAGTTCGGTACGCCTACGAATGTAAGTTTCCTTGCTAAACATGATAATTAGTTTTAAAACATTTGTACGCAAAGATAGGAAAAAATGGGCATGTTTTATTAACTTTGCCCCTAAAATTTAAATAGTTTTATGCAAATAAGGGCAAATACGGGCTTAGTTCTTGAAGGTGGAGGCATGCGAGGCGTGTTTACAAGCGGTGTGCTAGACGCTTTTATGAAGCATGCTTTGCGGTTCAATTACATTGTTGCAGTGTCGGCTGGGGCGTGCAATGGCATGTCGTACATGAGTTGGCAGCCGCGCCGAGCAAGGCTTTCAAACATAGACTTGCTTGCTCGTTACAATTATTTGGGATTGCGCCACCTGGTAACGCAGGGGTGCATCTTCGACCAAAACTTGCTTTACAATCGTTTTCCCAACGACATCTTACCCTTCGACTTCGACACATACTTTAGCAACAGGGCCACGTTTGAGATGGTTACCACCAATTGTCTGACGGGAGGGGCAATGTATCTAACGGAGAAAGCCGACAAACAGCGCGCCTTAGACGTGGTGCGGGCTTCGAGCAGTCTGCCATTTGTGAGCAAAATTGTTAACGTTGATGGTATCCCCATGCTTGATGGAGGCATTGTAGACAGCATTCCTGTGCAGCGTGCCATCGACACAGGGCACCCTTTTAACGTGGTGGTGATGACGCGCAACTATGGCTTTAGGGCCACAGGGAAAGACCATAAGACGCCTTACTTCATCTATAAAAAGTATCCGCGACTGCGCGTGGCACTGAGCAGAAGGCTTGAAGCCTACAATGCCCAACTGCAGCTGGTGGAAGATTTGGAACGCGAGGGACGCGTGGTTTGCATCCGTCCGCAACGCCCGATGGACGTGGGGCGAATGGAAAAAGACACAAATAAACTGGAAGCCCTTTACGAAGAGGGATTTGAACAGGGTGAAAAGTTCATCGCAAACCTTAACGCCGGCATGTATGCCAGGGAGTAATAACGCCGTTTGGCCATTCATTTTGCCCCTTTTTTCCTTATCATCCGCATCCCCTTCGCACGATGAATTGTAGAAAAATGCGGTTCTAGGCCATCATTTGCTTCTGAACATAGATGCTTTTGCGACAAGTAGTAGAAAAGAACCCTCTTGTAATGATGCTACCAACGACTGGTACCCACGCTACCAACGGCTGGTAAACCCACTACAAGCGTTTGGTACACCCGCTACAAGCGTCTGGTAGCCACGCTACCAACAGCTTGGTACTGATGTAATGATGAAAGTTTGCCGACAAAAGGCCTCATAAAGCCACATCGTTTGCACGATATAAACCCGTTATTTTTGAATAAACAACAGAATTATCATTTAACAAAAGAGAATATGAGTTACAAGAAAGTGGCACTTTTTGACTTAGACGGTGTGGTTTTCGACACAGAGCCACTGTATACCGACTTTTGGCGCAAGGTATTCGAATGTCATTACCCACACCAACCACAATTGGCCATCACCATAAAAGGGCAAACATTGACGTGGATTTTTGAGCGTTACTTTGCCGATAGGGTAGACTTGCAAAACGAGATACGGGATGAACTCAACGGTTTCGAGCGCAACATGCATTTCGATTATGTGCCTGGCTTCGAGGATTTTATAGCACAATTGCATCAGCTTGACGTGAAGACGGCCGTCGTCACCAGCAGCAACAACGAAAAGATGCAGCAAGTGTATAGCCAACATCCCAACTTCACCGCCATTTTCGACCACGTTTTCACGGCCGAAGACTTTGCCCAAAGCAAGCCCGACCCCTATTGTTATCTCCTCGGAGCCAAACATTTCGGCATCGAACCGGTCGACTGCGTAGGCTTCGAAGACAGCATCAATGGCCTAAAAGCCGTAAAGGCGGCGGGCATGCCGCTTGTTGGGGTCAGCACAACGAACCCCATCGGGGTGATAAGCCAATATACAAGGGTGATTATCCCCAACTATCTGCAAGTGGATTTCGCCGATTTGTGCAAGCAACTTTAGTGGTAACAGCCCTGAAAGGCATTCAAAACCACTTGGCGGCGTGCGCTCTCAAAACGAGACCAGCACGCAAGCAAAAAACATTAACGGGCTTTCTTGGCAGCTGATGTCATGAAAGCCCGCTGCTGTACCGACATGCTCGCCCTACCAACTTAAATCAATAATGCAGCATATTTTGCGAATAAATCTACCATACGTTGGGCATTGTCTAAAAATTATGCTACCTTTGCAGCATTATTTTATATATATAAATGAATAGAAGAAAGCTATTCCCCGACTATATTCTAGAGTCAAGTTGGGAAGTATGTAACAAAGTAGGCGGGATTTACACGGTTCTTTCGACACGGGCACAAACTTTGCAAGCGGCTATGCCCGACAGGATAATCTTCGTTGGCCCGCTTTTGGAGGAGAACACTGGTTTTCAGGAAGAGAACAGCCTTTATTCCGACTGGGCAATGCAGGCTCGGGCGGACGGTTTAAACATTAAAGTGGGTCGTTGGGACGTTCCTGGCACCCCTGTTGCCGTGCTTGTAGACTTCAAACCCTTCTTTGCCGAGATGGATAGGATATACGCCGAGATGTGGGAAGACTTCCAAGTGGATAGCTTGCACGGCTATGGCGACTACGATGAAGCGTCGATGTTCTCGTTTGCTGCAGCAAAAGTGGTGGAGAGCTTCTATGGACACCAAGTGGAAAAAGGCGCAAAGGTGGTATATCACGGCAACGAATGGATGGCCGGATTGGGCTTGTTGTACGTACGGAAGCACCTACCAGAGGTTGCTACCATATTTACTACACACGCCACAAGCATCGGACGGAGCATCGCAGGCAACCATAAGCCCCTCTACGAGTATCTCTTTGCATACAACGGCGACCAAATGGCCAACGAATTGAACATGCAAAGCAAGCATTCGATAGAGAAACAAACGGCTTGGAACGTGGACTGTTTCACCACCGTTAGCGACATCACGGCCAAAGAATGCCGCGAGTTGCTGGACAAAGAGGTGGATGTGGTGCTGCCAAACGGCTTTGAAGACGACTTTGTACCTAAGGGAAACGCCTTCAATGCCAAAAGGAAACGTGCGCGAAAAGAACTGCTGCGCGTGGCAAACTGCCTTACTGGTGACACGTTTGACGATGATACACTCATCGTTTCTACCAGTGGGCGATACGAATTCAGGAACAAAGGCATTGACGTTTTCATTGATGCCATGAACCGTTTGCGCTTTGACGAACGGCTAAACAAAAAGGTGGTGGCCTTTGTTGATGTGCCTGCATGGGTGGGAAACGCCCGAGAAGACCTTGCCGCGCGACTTAATTCAACCCCTGAAACCACTTTCGACACGCCCCTTCATTGGCCCATGCTCACCCATTGGCTGCACAACATGGACTACGACAACACACTTTCCATGTTGCATTCCCTTAATTTTGCGAACAACAAGGAAGATAAGGTGAAGATAATCTTCGTGCCTTGCTATCTCAATGGCAACGATGGCATTTTCAACATGCCTTATTACGACCTCATACTTGGCAACGACCTCTGTGTTTACCCATCCTATTACGAGCCTTGGGGATACACGCCGCTTGAGGCTGTGGCTTTCTCCATACCCTGTATCACCACAGATTTGGCTGGTTTTGGCATCTGGGCGCAGCATGTCTTGGCCGATGAAAGGGCAGAAAACAGCCTTGAGAACGGCGTGAAGATTGTGCATCGCACCGATTACAACTACCAAGACGTGGCCAACGAGATAAGGGATGCGGTTACAGGCTATGCCTTGTTAGGCAAGACACAGGTGACGAAGGCCAGGGAAAAAGCCAAGAGCCTATCGAAAAAAGCCCTTTGGAAGAAGTTCATCACCTATTACGAAGATGCTTACGACTTCGCCTTGACAAAGGCCGAAGAGCGAACAAAACAAGAGAAACAATAACATTATTCAATAATTGAACTGAGAATTATGAAGATTAAAGCCGATTATTCAAATGCTCCGGTGTGGAAAGAACTTTCCATTAAGTCGCGACTGCCGGAAGAACTCAAATGTCTGGACGAGCTTGCACACAACATGTGGTGGGCTTGGAACTACGAGGCACGCAACATGTGGAAGAGCCTCGACGAAGCACTTTACGAGAAAGTGGGACACAATCCCGTGATGTTGCTCGAACGTTTGAGCTACGACCGCAAGGAAGAAATCGTGAAGGACAAGGCTCTGATGAAGAAAGTGAAGGACGTGTATGCCATGTTCCGCAAGTATATGGATGTTAAACCCGACAGCAAACGCCCCTCGGTGGCTTATTTCAGCATGGAATACGGCATCAACCAAGTGGTGAAAATCTATTCGGGCGGCTTGGGTATGCTCGCTGGCGACTACCTTAAGGAGGCCTCAGACAGCAACGTGGACATGTGCGCCGTTGGCTTCTTGTACAGATATGGCTACTTTAAGCAGTCGTTGAGCATGGACGGACAGCAGATTGCCAATTACGATGCGCAGAACTTTAACTCGCTTCCCATCGTTAGGCAGCTCGATGAGCATGGCAACCCTGTGGTTGTTGAAGTGCCTTACATGAACTATATGGTGCATGCTTACGTGTGGCGCATGAACGTTGGCCGCATAAGTCTTTACTTGCTCGACACGGATAACGAGCTCAACTCCGAATACGACCGCCCCATTACGCACGCACTCTATGGCGGCGACAACGAAAACCGCCTGAAACAAGAGATACTCTTGGGCATGGGTGGCATCTTGACGCTGAAGAAACTGGGCATCAAAAAGCAGATTTATCACTGCAATGAGGGTCATGCCGCGCTGTGTAACCTGCAACGCCTGTGCGACTATGTGGATGGCGGCATGCCTTTTAACGAGGCAATGGAGCTGGTTAGAGCCTCTTCGCTCTACACCGTTCACACGCCTGTGCCTGCTGGTCACGACTATTTTGACGAGAACCTGTTCGGCAAATACATGGGTGGATACCCCTCACGACTGGGCATTTCGTGGGACGAATTTATCGGTATGGGCCGCGAAAACCCCGACAACCACGACGAACGCTTCTGCATGTCGGTGTTCGCTTGCAACACTTGCCAAGAGGTTAACGGCGTAAGCCGCCTGCACGGATGGGTTAGCCAAAAGATGTTCGCACCCATTTGGGGCGGCTATTACCCGGAAGAAAACCACGTGGGCTACGTAACCAACGGCGTTCACCTGCCCACTTGGACCGCCACCGAATGGCGTAAGCTCTATGATAAGCACTTCGACCCCACTTTCATGGCCGACCAAAGCAACGAAAAGATTTGGCACGCCATTTACAATGTTGAAGACGAAGAGATTTGGAATACGCGCATGGCACTGAAAAACAAGCTCGTTAAATTCATTAGAGAAATGTTTACCGAGACTTGGCTTAAGAATCAAGGAGACCCCTCGCGCGTTGTGTCCTTGCTAGAGCGCATCAACCCCAACGCTTTGATGATTGGCTTCTGCCGCCGCTTTGCAACTTACAAGCGCGCACACTTGCTTTTCACCGACATTGAACGCTTGTCGAAGATTGTCAACGACCCCGAACACCCCGTATTGTTCTTCTTCTCGGGTAAAGCACACCCTGCCGACGGCGCCGGACAAGGACTTATCAAGCGTATTTTCGAGATAAGCCAGCGTCCCGAGTTCTTGGGCAAGATTATTTTCCTTGAAGATTACGACATGCAGTTGGCTCGCCGCTTGGTTTCTGGCGTAGACATCTGGATGAACACGCCCACACGTCCATTGGAAGCTTCGGGTACATCGGGCGAGAAAGCCGAACTTAATGGTGTTGTAAACCTCTCCGTGCTAGACGGATGGTGGGTTGAAGGCTATCGCGAGGGTGCTGGTTGGGCACTAAGCGAAAAGCGTACCTATCAAAACCAAGAGTACCAAGACAAGCTTGACGCTGCAACTATCTACGGATTGCTCGAAAACGAGATTATCCCCATGTACTATAGGAAGAACAAGAAGGGCTACAGCGAGAAGTGGATACAGGTTATCAAAAACTCCATTGCCACCATCGCACCCCATTACACGATGAAACGTCAGCTGGACGACTACTTCGACAAGTTCTACAACCGCCAAGCTAAACGCTCGGCCAAGCTCATGGCCAACAACTTCGAACTGGCCAAGAAGATTTCATTGTGGAAAGAGGCTGTTGCCGAACGCTGGGATGGCATCCATGTGGTGTCTAAAGAGACATCGTTCCTTGAGAATGGCGGCGAAACGGGCATGAAATACAAGATACGTTACGTAATCGACGAACAAGGTTTGGACGATGCTGTTGGACTGGAGCTCGTGGCTCTGAACAACGAACAAAGCGATTCGGACCGCGAAGTGTACAGCACCCACCAGTTTAAGATGATTAAGCGCGAGGGCAACCTCTACACTTTCGAGGCCGAAATTGAGCCTTCTAACGCCGGCACGTACAGAACTTGTGTGAGAATGTATCCCAAGAACGACCTTCTGCCTCACCGTCAAGACTTCGCTTACGTGAAGTGGTTAGACTAAGACGTGCAAACACTTTCCACGGAAAGTGCCAACACAATATCAATGCAGGTTTTGTTCGCTCCAACAGTGGGCGGCAAAACCTGCTTTTTTGATGAAGAGAATGCGACTTTTACGACAACTTGAACTACGTTTTTCCTCCAACTTGAACGGCATTCATCCCCACATGCGAGCGATAGACACGCAACTTGGCGACAACAGCGTATTGCCTAATTTTCCACTCCCTGCTAGACGTAATGATTGCTGCGGACAATCCTACTCCTTAAAATATATTAACAAAATGCGTTTTTATAGCTAAAACGTTTGTGGAATAAATTTTTTCAATTAATTTTGCATTCAATTTCGAAGCGTTTCTATTCTTGAAACACTTTTATTTCAATCAACAACTTATTGCATTAAGATATACAAACATGTATAGCAAAGAAGAACTATTATCAAAAGATATGTCTGAATTGGAAGACATTGCAAAAACACTTGGTGCCGAATACAAAGGCAACAACATTGAAGAATTGGTATATTCGATACTAGACAAACAAGCCATTGACGAGGGTACTAAAAATCCCTTGGGACAAAAGAAGAAAAGAACAAGAATTGTTAAGAAAGACACAGACAGAGTGTATTCGGTGAAAGGGAAAGATGGTGAAAACTTTGATGTGAAAAACAACAAGTTGACAACGAACGAACAGCCTTCTCTTTTTAAAGAGGTGGAAGAAGGGGCTTCTGATACGCCAGCGGAAGAACCTGCCAAGCCTAAGAAGCGGGGAAGAAAATCCAAAAAAGAAAAAGAAGCTGAAGCTGCTGCTTTGGCAGAGGCCGAAAGACTGGCCAAAGAAGCCGAAGAACAACAGCAAGAAGCTGCTAAGGAGGAAGAAAAGGCCGAAGAACCCACTGAAACAACCAGCGAAACTCCCGACATCGTGGAGCAAGAGGCCGAGCAAGAGCAGACAAACGAGCCTGAAGCTGCCGACATGTCTGTGCCTGAAGCCGATTTCTTGCCCGAAGCAACCGACATCGCAGTGAACCAAGATGCACCCGACAGTGGGCTGTTGGCTCAACTGCAAGCCAAAATCAACGCACGCAACGAGACTCCAAACGACAGACCGGACCCCATTCGCGAAGGTTATTGGGAAGGAGACCCGGGAGATGGAACTGATTTTATCACTGTGGTGGACCTTCCTATCGAAGACCAAGGGGCAATGCCCAACTACGACATGTTCGACAATCCAACATACGGGCCACAGAATGTGAGCTACCAGCAACAAGAAGCTCAGCAATCCATGCAGGCTGCATACGATTTCTCGGACTTGATAACGGCTGATGGCGTGTTGGAAATAATGCCCGACGGCTATGGTTTCCTGCGTTCGAGCGACTACAACTACCTCTCTTCGCCCGATGACGTGTATGTTTCTACACAACAAGTGAAGAAATACGGGCTTAAGACGGGTGATGTGGTGCAGAGTAGGGTGCGTCCGCCGCGCGAAGGTGAGAAATATTTCCCCCTAACAAGCATCGACATGATTAACGGGCGCGTGCCTGATGAGATACGCGACCGCGTTCCTTTCGAACATCTCACGCCACTTTTCCCCGATGAGAAGTTCAATCTCTGTGGCAATCCCGCTACAACCAACCTCTCTACGCGCATTGTAGACCTGTTTTCGCCTATTGGAAAAGGGCAACGTGCGCTGATTGTGGCACAACCCAAGACAGGTAAAACCATCTTGATGAAGAACATCGCCAACGCCATCGCCGCAAACCACCCCGAGGCCTACCTCATGATGCTGCTCATTGACGAGCGTCCAGAGGAGGTTACCGACATGGCACGCACCGTTAACGCCGAAGTTATCGCCTCCACCTTTGACGAACCTGCCGAACGACACGTGAAAATTGCTGGTATTGTGCTTGAAAAGGCAAAGCGACTGGTGGAATCGGGACACGATGTGGTTATCTTCCTCGACTCCATCACGCGATTGGCCCGCGCTTACAACACCGTAAGCCCCGCAAGTGGTAAGGTTCTCACCGGTGGTGTGGATGCCAACGCCCTGCAAAAGCCCAAACGCTTCTTTGGCGCTGCACGTAATGTGGAGAACGGTGGTTCGCTTACCATCATCGCTACGGCACTTATCGACACTGGAAGTAAGATGGACGAGGTGATTTTCGAAGAGTTCAAGGGAACAGGCAACATGGAACTGCAGCTAGACCGCTCGTTGAGCAACAAACGCATCTTCCCTGCGGTGAACCTTGTGGCATCGAGCACACGCCGCGATGACTTGTTGCAAGACAAGACCACGCTAGACAGGATGTGGGTGCTGAGGAAATACATCTCGGACATGAACCCGATAGAGGCAATGAACGCCATTCACGACCGTCTGAACATCACCAAAGACAACGACGAGTTCTTGTTATCGATGAACGCTTAGTGGGATAGGCTGATAACCGCCCCACAATTAAGGCTGGAATATAAAAGGGCTTGTGGCATGAAAACTTATGCCACAACCCTTAAAAAGAAATGAAGTATGGCAGGATAACCCAACAAGCAACTATTCTGTTTGTGTGCAAAAAACATATCGTTGCAGAAAAAACAACCCCCTTTTTGGAAAAACGAAACAGGCATAACGTGTAAACATAGATGAACCCTGAATGTAAACAAGGCTAAATCTACCAAAAAAGGAAATACGACCATCTTCAAACAGCAAAATATGCATATAAATAGGCATATAAGAGCAATTTGATAAACAAAACATCAAAAAAAAGTAACATTCTTTTTGTATTAATAAAATAATGCGTATATTTGCACCATCAGTAGGCATTTAGTTTTTATAGTATGGTACAGTTAGTAGAAACAAAAGGTAAAAAGAGAGATTCACAAATCTTCATCAATCCCCAATTGATGGGTACGCTGGCAAAAAACATTTGTCAGGAGATTTCTGTAAATCAAAAGTACAAGGACAAAACTTACTCTGCAAAGCAACTTGCAAAGGATTTGGGAACGAATACGAGGTATATTTCAACCGTCATCAACAGGCAGTTCAATACCAACTATACGTCCTTTGTCAACAAGTTCCGCATCCAAGAGGCCATGAAACTGCTCAAAGACAAGCGTAAGGCCCACCTCACCATTGAGGATGTTTCGGATGCAGTGGGGTTCTCTACACGTCAGTCGTTCTACACTTCGTTCAAGAGGTTCACTGGAATGACACCTCGGGAGTACAGAATTTCTCCCGAATCTGACAGGTAATCAATTTTATCTCCACGCAAACAAAATGCGTGGAGATAATTTTTTTATGCGTCATGCAACAATAAAACATCATGAAAGAAACAGACTCCTTTATATATGCCGACGAACGATTTGCAGATTTGCAGATGCTTCGTTACAGACTGCCACAATTTGAAACACTTTCGCTTCAACAAAAAAAATACATTTATTACTTATCGCAAGCCACTCTGTGCGGAAGGGACATCACCACCGACCAGTTTGGGAAATACAACCTGCGCATAAGGAAAACGCTTGAAGCACTTTACACCGAGCTTGATGCAAGTGCGGATGAAGAAAACTACAAAGAACTATCCCTTTATTTAAAGCGCGTTTGGTTTTCGAACGGCATTTATCACCATTATTCCAACGACAAGATACTGCCAGGCTTCTCCGAAGCGTTCTTCAGAGCAGCCGTTAAGCAGATGCCTACTAGCAAATTGCCGTTGGCGGGCTACGCTTCTCCAGGCGATTTGTGCAACGACATCTGTCCCGTGATGTTCAATCCCGAGGTTTTGCCCAAAAGGGTGAACAAAGCAGATGGTGTGGACTTGGTGCTAACCTCGGCTTGCAACTACTATGAGAGTGTAAGCCAACAAGAGGCTGAACGTTTTTACAACGACAAAAAGGCTGCATCGGGAGACGATTCTCCCTCGTGGGGACTGAACACAAAGCTCGTTAAAGGCGCAAATGGGCTGCAAGAGCTGGTTTGGAACGAAGAAAGTGTCTATGGGGAAGCCATTCGCCACATCATTTACTGGCTAGACAAAGCCAAAAGCGTTGCCGAGAACTCACAACAACAGCGCGTTATCGACTTGCTGATTGAATATTATCGAACAGGCAACCTGCATCTCTTCGATGAATATTCGATAGAATGGCTCAAAGAGCAAGTTGGAAACGTTGACTTCATCAACGGATTTATCGAGGTTTATGGCGACCCGATGGGCATAAAAGCATCGTGGGAGGGCATTGTTGAATATAAAGACTTGGAGGCTACACGCCGCACGCGGCTTATCAGCGACAACGCACAATGGTTTGAAGACCATTCGCCCGTAGACAAGCGTTTTAAAAAGGCCGAAGTGCGCAGCGTTACGGCCAACGTTGTGTGTGCCGCTATGCTCGGAGGTGACGAATATCCGTCTACGGCCATTGGCATTAACCTGCCCAATGCAGACTGGATTAGGGCGCAACATGGGTCGAAAAGCGTTACCATCAGCAACCTTACCGATGCTTATAATAAGGCAGCCAAGGGCAATGGATTTAAGGAAGAGTTTGTCATTGACAAGGATACGCTCGACATGGTGGAATGTTATGGCGACATGTGCGATGACCTGCACACCGACTTGCACGAATGTCTGGGGCATGGCAGTGGACAATTGCTGCCCGGTGTTAGCCCTGATGCACTGAAAGCCTACGGAAACACCATCGAAGAAGCACGCGCCGACCTCTTCGGGCTGTATTATCTGGCCGACGACAAGCTGCTGCAACTGGGGCTGCTGCCAAACAAGGAGGCGTTCCATTCACAGTATTACACCTACATGATGAACGGACTGATGACCCAACTGACGCGCATCGAACAAGGAAAAGACATTGAAGAGGCACACATGCGCAACAGGGCTCTCATCGCCCACTGGGCGTTAGAAAACGGAAAAGGCTGTGTTGAACTGGTGAAGCGTGAGAACAACACCTACGTTGGCATCAACGATTATGACCAATTACGCCTTTTGTTCGGCCAGTTGTTGGCCGAAGTGCAGCGCATAAAGAGTGAGGGCGACTTCAACGCCGCCCGAAATCTGGTTGAGAAGTACGCCGTTAAGGTAGACCAACGCCTCCATGCCGAGGTGCTGGAGCGTTTCAGACGGCTAGACCTTGCCCCTTATAAGGGTTTTATCAATCCCGTTTACCAGCTCGTTAAAAACGACAAGGGTGACATTGTTGACGTTGAAGTGAGCTATTCTGAGGCTTATGATGCACAGATGCTGCGTTATTCCAGAGAATTTGGCTTTCTCGTTTGATAATTGTATCAAAGGATAGCCTCGTTAAGGCATGTTAATGGAGGGGGAATGCTTTTGTTGCATCACAAGCGGATGATCTGTATGGACAGGAGAAGCGTTTTCCCCACCAACGAAAATAGAACAAACACGATGAACGAAGAAACACATAGCAAATTAATGGCCATAAAGCAGTCGTTCAGGCTCTTCATGGATGGCACCACATCGCGTTCCATGACTCAAAAAGGCATGGGATACAAGATTAATTGGGGTGTTCCGTTTCATGAGTTGCGCAAAATGGCCTTGCCATACGCACCCGATTTCAACTTGGCCATTGAGCTTTGGAAGGAGCATATTCGAGAATGTAAGATAATGGCCACACTGATTATGCCACCCGAACGCATGTCGGCCGACCTGGCAGACGTGTGGACAGAGCTGCCTTTATCGCAAGAGATGGCCGAAATGTTGGCTTTCAACCTGCTGCAACACGTGGATTTCGCTCCTACATTGGCTTATCAGTGGATGGCA
>CAJPTO010000061.1 GCA_905373605.1 uncultured Prevotella sp. | reverse complement strand
AGCTAAATAATAAAAAGGAAATGAACGCTTGCGTGGAATTTTTAGAACCAGCCTTAACAAGTTCTTGGGGGTAAGGATAACGCTCTTGTTATGCAACAACCCTCTTGCGTTTGCTCCAAAACACCAGCACGATGAACGTTAAGGCCTCTGAAAGGGGTACGGCAAGCCACAGACCATTGACACCGATGAGGTGGGGAAGGGCGATGAAGATGGGGATTACCAGCACAATGCCGCGGAGGAACATGAAGAATATGGCCTCGGTGGCGCGCTCAACGCTTTGGTAGAAGCCGATGATGACCACATTGAGCGAAAAGAACACGAAGCTGATGGCAAACAAGGGGAAACCTTCGGCACACACGGTGAAGGCATGTGTGCCCTCCTTGAGGAACATCGAGATGAGTGGGCGGAAGGCCAACATGCCCAAAAGACTGATGACTAGGCCGCTGATGGCCGTGAGCGAGAGCGAAAGACGCAGCGTTTGGTGCACGCGGCTGTGGTTGGATTGCCCGTAGTTGTAGCTGATGATGGGCAGCTGGGCTTGCGCAATGGAATTGCCGAACATGTAAACCAGCGGGAAAAGATAGCAGGCAACACTGAAAGCTGCCACGCCATCTTCGTGAAGAAAGGCCATGAACATGAAGTTGCCCACAATCATCATGGCCGAAATGGCTCCTTCGGCAATGAGTGTGGGGAAGCCTAGTTTCATCATGTAGCGTAGGTTTCGCACGGTAAGGCGTATGCTGGTTCGCGTGAACTTGGGTTGGTACAGGCGTATGGTCTTGGGGAAATGGAGCAGATAGACCACGGCCATTACTGCTCCAACGGCTTCGGAAATGGTTGTGGCTGAGGCCGCTCCCATCAGTCCGAGGTTGAGCGGGAACACAAAAAGCCAGTCTAAGAAGATGTTCAGCACGGCTGGGATGACGCTGGCATACATGGCGTATTTGGGCGAGCCGTCCAAGCGAATGATGAATGCGCCCACATGTACCAGCATGGTGAGGGCCGGAATGGGGCTGATGTAGGTGAGATATTCAACGACGAGCGGTTCCAACACCTCGGAACCGCCGAAGAGATAGCACAGCTCTTTGGCGAAAAGGGCGATGGCCAGGCTCACCAAGCACATGAATGCGAAGGGAACAGTGAGGGCTTGGGTGGCATTGATGTTGGCTGCCTTGTTGTTTCCGCGCGAAAGGTGCACCGCTGCCACAACACTTACGCCCGTGGCAAACATAAGCGACGCGCCTAAGCCGATGAGGAAGATGGGTGCAGCGATGTTTACCGCGGCCAAAGCGTTGCTGCCAACGCCTTGTCCTACGAAAATGCCGTCGGCAATGGTGAACATGGCGTTGAATACCAAGCCAAGGAGGGTTGGTACAAATAGCTTGACGAACAGGCGTGGTATGTTCATCTTGCCAAAGTCTATACTGTCTCTGTTGTCCATGTCGTTGAAGATGTGCTGGTTTAGTTGTATGTCTTGCCTCATTGGCAAGGTGTGCGTGCGAAGGTGTGCCCCTTAATGGGTGGAGTTATCCATGCGTTAGGGTGGGTGTGGCTGGCAATAACAGGCCCTGCTTTGCCTTTCCGGGCGAGCATTGCCCACACGGATGCGGCTGCCTTGTGGGCTAATCCGCATGCCCTAAGCGATGTGGTATTTGCAAAGATAGTGTTTTTTGTTGAGATGGCAAAAGGGAAAAGCCGAACATCCTTGGTCTTCGCGACTGGGAATGTTCGGCTGTATCTTTCCATTTTGTACCTAATATGACATGTGGCTGGTTCTAAAAATTCCGTGCAAAAGTGAATTTTCTTTTTCCCATTTTGCTCTTTGCCGTCTTTTTGCTGTTGTCTGGCCTCTTTGGCTCACCCTTTCGGGGGCATAGTATATGGTGCTCCTTCAACAGTAAAGCGAAAGTTGTGCAGCTAAAAGCTAAAAACACGTCAAAGGCAATCATTAGAACCTGCCTTAAAGCTATGCAAAAGAATTATATTCTCTTGTTGGCAATCCCTTAACCGCACCACGGCGAAAAGGGTGGGATGCCTGTAATGGCTTGGCACTATCGTGTCTTTTTGTGGGGCTGGAATAGGTATCGCCCCACAATGGGACACGACAGGCTGCCATTTCTTCGCCCTTGGCATGCCTATTGCATGCCGTGGGCTTCTCTCTGTTGTTAAAATCTCTCTCTCTTGTTTGTGAGGCAACTTCACAATTGCCGTTGTCATCAACCTGATTTATTATAATCTCTCTAATCCTTGTAACTCTCTTTTTCCCTTAGAAAAGTGGCTTTGCCGCTTGATGCTGCTTGTTGCTGAGCAACATGCAGGTGTTAGTCGGCTCGGCCTGCTATAAACCTATTGTATATAGAATATTGTATGTACTATTTGTCGGTGGGGATGTTGAAAAACTGCGGCTCTGAGATGGGGATGTTATTTCCCCTTACGGCGGCCACGCGTATGATGGCGTTGCCGGGTTTAAGCTTTCGGTCGGCTTTCACCAGTGCCGTGTATCGTATGGCCTTGCCTGGTTCCAGCTGTTCAACATGTATGGTGGGTGAAATGGCCAAATGCTTGTTGCCCGTTTCCTCGGTCACGATGGGTTGCACATCGAAGATCGTTTGGTTTCCGTTGTTCCAGAGTTCGAAAATCACCTTGCACATCTCGTCGCGGTTGATAAGTCGGTTCTGGTTGTCGTCCACAAAGCGTGCGTTTCTTATCTCAACGGGCAGCACATCCATTGTGCGCGTTGGTGGCAGTTGGCTGCTAACGCTTGCGCGCGGCTCTTGTGCGCTGTAGTTGCCGGTATATTCGGAGCCGTTGAAGTCGAAAATGCGGTCGTCGCCGCCGTTGTTCTCGTCAAATCCACTTTCGTCAGTGGGTTGTTGTTCGTAGGGCGCACGACGTTGGCTGTATTCGTAGTCGTTGCGTTCCATCTCCCGTCTTCTTTGTTCAATGCGTTCGCGGCGTTTTTCGCTTCTTTCTTCGGCCTTCTTGTCGGCTTGTTCGCCGATGGCAGCACCAACGGCCGCCCCTACACCCATGCCAACAATCTCTCCGATGTCCGAACCACGTGCTCCGCACGTGATGCCGCCGATGGCACTTCCCAGTATAGAGCCAAGCGTTGCGCCGGCATAAGCCCCTGCTCCGGCTTGTGTTCCGCAGCTAGCGAGTATCGACAGCGCGATAACGGCCAATGTGATTTTTCTTGCAACCATCGTGTTTGTTGTTTTGGGTAAGGGCTTTCGTGTGTCGCGGTGCTTCACACGGCTTTTGCTCTTTGCCTCGTTTCTGTGTGCAAAGTTAATGAGAAAGGATAAGGCGGCGAGGGGAAATTCCCCAAAGGGGGATAGGGATAACCCTAAATGGTGGGTGTGGGCAGGGTTTTATGGGCGTTTTGTGGGCTAGGTTTTCGAGGTTTTCCTTGGTTTTCCAGTGGCTTCGAGGTTTTCTATGGCTTATATTCCGCCCTTGACATACACCCATTGGCCGATGCCACCTTCTCGTCCAGCCTCTTTATGGCTTATATTCCGCCCTGCCATAGACCATTCTTGGCGTGGGTTTCCATTGCTTGCTGGCTATGTCTTTGCGCGCTATATAATAAGGTGTGCGGATGTTGGCGATGCCAAAAAGCAGATGGCAGAGGCCATCAGACATGCCGGGGCGCGATGTGGCGCGTTGCAAGCGTTGCCATTGGGCAGGATTGTGGGCGATGAACGAGGGCGATGCCCAGATGATGAGTGGAATGTCGTTCATGCTGTGCATATAAGCAGGGGTGTATTCGGGCGACAGGCCACGCCCATATTGGTCGCGCCAGTCGTATATCTCTTCGCCGTGGTCGGGCAGGTACACCACAATGGCCTGCTTGTTGCGCATTGCATCGAACACGAGTCCCAACACATGGTCGTTGTAACGTGTGGCATTGTCGTACTCGGCCACTTGCTGACGCTTCTTAGTTGTTAGCCAAGGCGAGGTTTTTTTGATGTCGGCGGCCGTGAAAACATTGAACTCGGGCGTGTCGGGGTATTTGTCTTTGGCATCGAAATGCTGCCCGTTGAGGTGCAAAATGAGCAACTGGTGGGGGCGATTTTGCGCAATGGAGTGGGAGAGGGCTTTCGAAACAAACGGCCCATCGAGCGTTCCTTGGCTGCCGCGAACGCTGTTATAGGCCAATGGGCGTATTTGCGGATGGTAGATAAAGCCGTTAAGCGTGTATTCGGTGAAGACGTTGTTGCCTGTAACAAATTGGTTACTCCACACCTCTACATCGTATCCGGCACGTTTAAACACCACAGGCCACAGCGCACCTTGGCTCCAATTCTGGCCTTCAGACACGTCGTTGGTGCTGAGAAGTGCCTTTACGGCCTCGGTGGTGAAGTTGAAAGGACTGATGTAATCGGTGAAAGCAAGTAGGTTGCCACGTTGTTGTTCGGCCACCATTCGCGGCGTTGTGGGCAAGGAATAGCCGTAGATCTGGGCGTGACGCTTGATGTACGACTCGCCTATGACCACCACCAACGTGAGCGAGTCGGCATCCGCGGCAAGGCTACTTGCGCTCTTGGCGGCTGCTAGGTTGTTGGCAATGGCCTGTTCCACCTCGCGTTTCATCAGGTGCGGAACGTAAAGCGAATAGGCTGCAATGGAGAGATCGTCCATCGAATAGCCGTGATAGCGTATGTTCCACCATTCGGCATCGGCCGTTGTTTTGCAGCGAAGCAGGGCGGGGAGGGCCGAATAGGTGTAGGCAAGGGCGGCAAACGAAGTGCAGAGCACGGCAACAAGCATCTTGGAGGGAAGCATGCGTTGCAGCCAACGCCCCCACTTTAGGCGATTGCGTTCGGCGAAAACCAGCAGTAGCACATATATTATGGTGAGGGCATAGCTTTTAAACGCGCCTGCCGACACGGCGAAGGTGGAGAAGAAGCCCGACACTTCGCTGGCGTTGGTCTCGGCAACGAGCATCACGGTTTTTGGGGTTAGCTCTGAATTGAGGGCGAAATGCAAGAAGCTGCGCAACAAAACGCACCACACGGGCAATGCGTAGGCGAGGCATTTAAACCACTTGCGCCCCACGACATGCACCACGCAGGTGAGCAAATAGGCCAAGGCGAGGGCGGCAAAGGTGTGCAAGAGGGCGGCCACAACCTCGTCGGGGCTGTGGTGTCTGTGCTTGATGGCCTCGAAGGGCATCAGCGTTATGGCGGCATACGTGGCCAAGAAGAACACCCATTGGCGAAGGGGGCGCATGAGTTTGCTTGTCATTTGCTTGCAGATTGGTTTGTTTTGTGCAAAGGTCGCAATAAATTATGAGTCGGCAAAATGGCCGAACGCGCAATTTTCTTCTGTTCTGGCATGAGAAAATCCCCATCCCGGCGGTGGTGTTCGTCAAGACAACCAACGCTTACGAGTTGTTTGGACATGAGAAATCTGCATCTCGATAGTGGTATTCGGCTGTACAATCAACGCTTACGAGTTGTTCGGGCATGAGAAATCTGCATCTCGATAGTGATATTCGGCAGTACAATCAACGCTTACGAGTTGTTTGGACATGAGAAATCTGCATCTTGATGGTGGTATTCGGCAGTACAATCAACGCTTACGAGTTGTTCGGGCATGAGAAAATCCCCATCCCGGCGGTGCGGAATGGGGATGATGGCTGTGTGTTCATTAAGGAATGGCGGCCTTGTTGGGGGCAGATGCCCTCTGGCTGCACCGACTTAATGGCCCGTTTGCGAAGAGATTTACTCCCAACCCGCGTTTTGCTTGATGGCAAAACCTGCGTTGCGGTAGAGCGTTAGCTGGTCTATGGGGATGGGATAAAGGTAATCGCGCTCGGTGTATTTGCGCATTCGGGTTTCGTCTACAATGGGTTTGATGTATCCTGCCACGTCGTTCTCTTCATAACCTCCTGCTGCTGTTGGGACGACGAGGTGGAACTTCATCTTCTCTACCGTCAACATGTTTTCGGGTTTTGATGCGGGATGCACCTTGTTGAACCACTCCACGTATTCGGGTTTGTTCACATACGCGCCCATGTTCAGCTTTGGATTTAGCACCATGTCGGCATAGTTCAGCTTTTTCCAGCGTCTCAGGTCGTTAAATCGCACACCCTCGTACACCAGTTCCACGCGGCGTTCGCGTCGTATCTCCCACAGGATGGGCGACACATCGGCATCGCGCACGGCATCGTTTATCTCCACGCCATTCACTTGCAGGGCATCGCCCACCAGTTGCAGGGCAGGCATGTTGGTGCTAGGCCGCTTTCGGATGGTGTTAATGGTGCGGTCGAAGTCGTCTTGTGTAAGGGTATACTTGCCCAAGGTGGCTAATTCTGCCGCTGCCTCAATGTAATTGAGCATCACTTCGTTGAGTTTCATCACGGGAGCATCGGTGATGTTGGTGTAGCTTTTGCCCCCAGCTTTGTCGATGAGCGTGGGGTTGGCGAAGCGATTGGCGAAATAGCCTGATATGGCGTACACGCTGGCAGCCGAAGGCAAGCGAATTTCAACCGTATCGATGGTGGCGTAGAGGCGCGGGTCACGATTTGCCACCTCCTCTTTTAAAGAATGGTCGCCTTTGTACAATGCGTTGCCACCCACTTGCGTTATGGGTAGGCCGTTGTTGGTGAGATAGGTTTCGATAAGCGACTTGGATGGGCTGGACTTTTCGTGCTCGGTGTTGTTGAACGTCATCAAGCTGTGGGTGACAACGCCAGCTACGTAAGCGCGATACATAATCATCTCGGGATTTCCCGCAAGGTCTATCGATGTCGTCAAGTCCTTGTAGTTGGCGCAGAGGCTGTATCGTTTAGAAGTCATCACAAAGTCGGCCGCGTCTTTTGCTTCTTGCAGGTATTTTGCTGCCAACTCGTTGTTTTTGTTGTGGTATTTCTGCCATGTTCCTTCGAAAAGGAAGATGCGCGATGCATAGGCGTATACCAAGTCTTTGACAACATGCAGTCCTTTCACGTCGTCTGAGGTGCGAACATTGGCCATAGCGTATTTGAGGTCGGCCAAAACGCTGTCCATCACCTCTTGTCGTGGGCTGAAAGCGCGGTAAAGTTCGGCTTTGTCTGCTTGTGCTACGGCGTGTTGATAGTAAGGAACGTCACCGAAGTTGGATACCAGCTTGGCATATTCTATCGCTCGTAGGAAGCGGTTGACACCAATCCAGTGGCGTTTTGGCTCGTCTTGGATGGTTGAGTGTGACAGTTTGTCGAGATAAGTGTTGACCGTGCGAATGAGTTCGAAGTTCCAAGGGGTGTTGGCATCGGTTACGGTGGGTGCGTTCAGTGGGAAATGGCGCGCCGTTTCTTGCGCGTTGTCGTCGTTCCAGTCGGCTATGTTGGTTTCTGCAAACCAGTCGGCGCGGTTCCAATTCCTGTTATACCCTTTGAAGAACTTTGGGTAAACGCCGTACATGGAGTATTTGATTACGTCTTCGGTGTTCCATGTTTCATCGTTGTCGGCACGCAATCGGTCGAATGGCTCGCGCGTAAGGAAGTCGTTGCAGGCCACCAATGGGAGGGCAAGCAGTGCAAGGCCCAATATCTTATGTTTCATATGCTGTTCTTTTTAAGGGGTTAGAATGCGGCTTGCAGGCCGAAAGAGATGGTTCGCGTGTAGGGATAGGAACGTCCGAACGACCATTCTGGGTTTGAAGACCCACGCTTGTAGCTGGTTGTTTCAGGGTCGAAGGGCAGGTGCAGGCTGTCGAACTCGAAGAGGTTTTCGGCACTAACATACACGCGGATGCTTTGAAGCATGATTTTCTTCACGATGTCTTGCGGCACGGTGTAGCCCAAGGTGATGTTTTTGCAGCGCAGGTAGGCCATGTTGGCGAGGAAACGTGTCTGGCGCAGGTAGTTCTGGTTGTTTTGTTTCCAGCTCATGTCTGTCGGGCGAGGATAGAATGCGCCTGTGTTTGTGGGTGTCCAGTAATCAAGCTGGTGCTTGTAGGCCGCATCCATGTATCCAGAACCGCCCGAAGGGATGCCGATTGCACCGCCTACCCAGAAGTCGCGCTTGCCAACACCTTGGAAAAACATGTTGAAGTCGAAGCCTTTATAGCTTGCGCCAAGCGAGAAGCTGTACTCGTAGTTGGGCAACGAGTTTCCGATGACGCGCTGGTCGCCGGGGTTTTCAACGGTGTTGTCGCCGTATGTGATTTGTCCGTCGGGCTTAAGGTCCTTATATTTCACGTCGCCGGGACCAAAATGGAAGTCTCCCGTTTCGTAAAGGCTTTGCGAAGCGATGCCCGGCTTGAGTTTACCAGTGGCGTCAAAGTCGTCGGCTTGGAACAGTCGGTCGGTTTCGTAGCCCCAAATTTCTCCCAATCGCTTGCCTTCATAGTTGCCGTCGATGTTTCGCGTCTGGCTGTTGAACTTCGTGATAACCTCTTTAACGTGTGAGAACGAGGCCGAGGCCGAGATGCCCAGACCATTTTCAAAGAGGTGTTGGTAGCCGACACCGATTTCCAACCCCGTTCCTGTTATCTCGCCGTAGTTTTTCTTTGGCACCTCGGCACCAAAAGTGGCAGGCAGCTTTTCGCCTTGGGTGTGCATGCCCGATGTTATGCGGCGATACCAGTCGAGCGTGACGTTAAGGTCGTTGTTGAAGAAGCTTGCGTCGAAACCAATGTCGAGTGTTGACACGCGTTCCCACGTAAGATCGTCGGAACTAACCGAAGGCGCGTTGAGCGTTGCCACGTTTTTGCCGTCGATAACCCATCCCGAGTTTTCGGGAGCCATAGTTGGAAGGTAGGCATAAGCCTTAACGTCTTGGTTGCCGATGGTTCCCCACGAGGCGCGAACCTTGAGATTGGAGAGCGCGGGCTTGGCCCAATCCATGAATTTCTCTTCAGATGCGCGCCATCCGGCCGAGAAAGAAGGGAAGAAAGCCCACTTCTTACCCACGGGGAAACGCGAAGAACCATCGTAACGGAGGTTGAACTCAACGAGGTAACGCTGCAAGTAGTCGTAGTTGATGCGGCCGAAGATGCCGGCAGCGGCGAAATCGTTGTGGTAACTGTAATCTTCGTTGTACGAGAATTGGTTGCCATAGGCCAATGCAATCTCGGGATATTTCTCGTTATAGAGTTTCTGTCGTTCGGAGTAATGCGAGAAAGCTTCGCGCGTTTCGGCATCGAAGCCGGCCATGAGCTTGAAGTTGTGTTGCTTTTCGATGTCGAACACGTAGGTGGCATAGCCCTTGAAGATGTTCTGTAGGGTGTATTGGCTGCTTTGTTCGGCCATGTTGTGAGGCAATCCGTAGATGTCGGTGTAGCTGGAGAATGGCGCACCGGCAAACATGTTGTAGGCATAGATGGTTCCGCCGTTGCTCTTTCGGGCATCGTTGGTGAACGAGAAGGTGTAATCGAAGTTGATGGAAAGGTTCTTCAGCGGCATAATCTCCGTTCCGAGATTGGCTCGCACGTATGTTGTGGTGGTGTTTTCGCGGTTGCCATGCTTGATGTCGGTTACAGCCGAACGGAAAGGCTTGCCCTGATAGTCGGCATAAGGATACCAGCGCGGCCAACGCAGCAGGTAGAACCACGCATCGTATTGGCCTGACGTGAAGCGATAGGGCTCATCGTTCTTCGTTCGGGTGAAGAGAATGTTGGTGCGCACTTTCCACCAGTCGCGAATGCTGGACGTAATGTTGCTGTGTAGCGTGAAGCGGTCGTACTTGTCGCTGTTGAATTTCATCACGCCCGTTTGGTTCAGGTAGCTTAGGCTGATGTTATAGGATGTTTTCTTGCCACCGCCCGTTACGGAGAGGTTGTGGTTTTGTTGTGGCGTCCACTTTCGTGTGAACTCCTTAATGGGGTCGAACGAGCGATAGAAGTAGGTGTTGCTGCCGATAACCTCGAAGTCGCGGCCTTGTTGCATCTCTCCCAGTTCGGCTTGCGACATCGAACCATACTTGTTTTCCCATTCCACAAGCTTCGCAATGAGCTTTTCGTCTACGGTATATCCGATGTTTGTTGCCTGGGTTAGCCCTTTCTGCTTCATAATCTCGAAGATGAAACGGGCGTTGTCTGACGCTTTCATCAGCTCGGGCATCTTGGTTGGCGTGCTCCAAGCGAAGTTGTTAGAGTAGGTGACGTTCACTTTGTCGTTTGCTGCACCTTGCTTGGTGGTGATAAGAATCACGCCCCATGCAGCTCTCGTTCCGTAGATGGATGCCGAAGCGGCATCTTTGAGCACGGAAATGGTCTCGATGTCGTCGGGGTTCACCAGGTTAAGGTTTGGCACTTCCACGTTGTCTACGAGGATCAGCGGTGCTGTTCCGCTCTCTGCGCTGAGCGAACCGATGGAACCGCGCAACTTTATGGTACTCTGTGTGCCCACTCCGCCAATGGGATTGGTGATGGTAAGGCCTGGAGTGATGCCCTGCAAAGCCTTAGCCACGTCGGTAATGGGACGGCTGGCGATGGCCCCTTTCACGTTGACGTTGGCCACAGCACCCGTAAGGTTCACCTTCTTTTGCGTGCCATAGCCCACCACAACCACCTCTCCCAGCTGGCTGGCGTTTTCGGATAGCGTGATGCGCATGTTGTTTCTTGCCGTCACTTGCATGGAGTTGTAGCCCACGTAGGTGATGGTAAGTTTGTCGCCAGGGCGAGCATTGATGGTGAAATGTCCGTTGATGTCGGTTATAGCTCCCACTCCTTTTCCTTCAATGGTGACAGAAGCTCCCGTTATGGGTTCGCCATTAGCATCGGTAACGGTTCCCGAAAGTTCGGTTTGTTGTTGTATGCCGTTGGTGACACTTGGCGTTTGAACGGCTTCGGCCCACACCTGTTGAGGGGCGAAGGTGCCCGCAAGGGCAGCGAAAGCCGCACTAAGGAAATAGATTCTTCGCATATTGGTTATAGGTTTTGTTTATTTGGTTGTTCTTTTGCAGTGTCTGTGCGCCTAGCTTGTTGGCTAAAGGGCCGTTCAATTCAAGCAGATTTTGGGCAGCCTTTGGCGTGCGGTTGCTTGTTAGCAGCCAGCATTGGCGCCTCAGCCTGCCCAAAATCAAGCGTTGGGATGGTGCTTACCACCCAGGGTTTTGTTCCAGTTTGCCGTTCAAGGCCTTCTGTCCAGTGGGGATGGGATAGAAGTAATACTTCTTGTCGTAGGTTCTCACCTGCTTAGTGGTGTTTGAACCGACCATGTACACAATCCAAGGTGTGGCTTTGTTGGGTGCGTATAGTTCCACTTGTGGGTTTTCCACCATGCTCATGTTGGCTCCGAGATATATGTTGGGATGCGTCTTCGAGTCAACAAGTTCCAGTTGATGCCAGCGAATGAGGTCCCAATAGCGGTACCAGTTGTCGCACATCAGCTCGCATCGCCGTGTTCGGCGTATCTCCCAAAGCAGGTTGCTCACGCCCATGTTGTTGGCTGGGTCGGCATCAGGCGTTAGCGTCATGTTGGGTAGCCCTGCCCTTCGTTGCAAAAGGTTCACCGATTTGTCCAAGTCGTCTTGGGTAATGGTTCCCAGTTCGGCTTTAGCCTCGGCATAATTCAGGTAAATCACGGCCAGCCAATAGACGGGCGCGTCGGTATACTGTCGGTTGGTGTTGTTCCTGTCGTTGGTTGAAAGCTCTTGTGTGTTGTCGTATTTGGCAATACCATAGGCCGTTGTAGAGGTAAAGGCGTTAGCTCCAGCCCTTGAATAAGAGCTTCCCTTGAAAGCCAACACGGTGTCGACGGTAGCAGCGAGGCGTTTGTCGCGTACGGCTAAGAGGTTGTTGATGTTATAGCTTGTATCTTTCACCGTTTTCATCACCCCGTCTATCTTCTTCTTAACGTCTACCACCACCATTTTCCCCTCATCGCTATTGTCGAGCGAAGTGGTGACAAGCGGCTTGCCATCGAGAAAGAGATAATTGTCGAATGCATCTTTGGTCATGCCGTTTGTTCCGCCCGTATTGACCGTATAGTCGATGAGCGAATGCATGAGCGTGTTCCTTGAATAGGGCTTATAGAAGATGATTTCGGTGCTCTTGCTCAAGTCTGTCGAGTTGTAGAGTGCTTGATACGAGTCGTTAAGTATGAAATCCTTGTTGTCCATGATGACCTTGCAAGCCTCGACGCAAGTGTTGAGGTATGTTTTAGCCCTTTCCAAGTTGGGACCTTTGCCGGCATTGTCGGCCGCAGTGCGGTATTTGCAGTATGTCCCTTCGTAAAGGGCCACGTCGGCGAGCATGGCATAAGCCATGTTTTTGGTGAAGCGTTGTTTGTTGCTGCCCGTAATGTGCTGCGTGGCAAACTTCAGGTCGGCCACGACACTGTCCATCACCACATCGCGATCTACGCGCGGGCCATACAAAATCTCGTTCGAGTGGTGGTCGGGAACAACGTAAACCAGCGGTACATCGCCATACATGCGCACCAGTTGATAGAATTGCCATGCTCTGTTAAGTCGGGCGATGCCTTGGAAGCTGGCTTTACTTCCTTCTTCCATGCCCGAAGTGGCCAATCGTTGGAGAATGAAGTTGGCATGCCTGATGGATTCGTAGGCATCTTCCCAGTCGCTGGATGTTGCGGGAGCAGAAGTCCACGTCCAATCGTTCTTTTGGAAGTCCACTTGGTCGTCACCCAGCGTCTTATAATAGAACCATCCCTTTCCGCCGCCGTTGCCATATCCCAGGTAATCTTCGTAGAAAAGGTTGCACTGGTATTCCAGGTTGGTGGGGTTGTCCCAATATTCGGGCGTATCAGTGAACTTGTCTTTTGGCGCAATGTCCAGGAAATCGTTGCAGCTTGCTAGCGCGCCCACAGTGAGCAAGCCTGCTATGAATATCTTTTTCATTTGTCTGAGGGTCTAGATGATTTATAATGTTACCTGCATACCAAACGAGATGGTGCGTGTGATGGGTGCAGTGCGTCCCCATCCGCCGTATTTCAAGCCAGCTCCCGTATTTATTTCCGGGTCTACAGGCAAGTCGTTGCCTTTGTGCAGCAAGAAAAGGTTGCTTGCGCTGAAGTAGATGCGTGCCTTTTGTATGTAGGCTTTGCGTGTTAGCTCTTTGGGAAGGGTGTAACCCAGCGTGATGTTCTTCAGCCTGAGGTACGACATGTCGGTGAGGTAGCGCGACTGTGGATAGTAGTTGTTCGTTCCGGGTTCGAGAACCGATATTCTCCCTTGCGTGTCGTTGCCAGGGAAAAGTCGCGGATACTTGTTGGATTGGCTTACTTCGTAGCGTTCAACGTCTTTCAGTCCGTTTTTATATATCACGCGGTTGTAGCTCAGCTGGTGGTCGTAAATGGCCAAGTCGGCCTCTCGCATCAATGGGAAGTTGAGCGATGATATGGTCCACACGTCGCGTTTTCCCACGCCTTGGAAGAACAAGTCGAGGTCGAAGCCGCGCCATGCGCCGCCGATGTGGAAGCTATATTCGAAGCGTGGCAAGAAGTTTCCAATCACCTTGAGGTCGCCGTGGTCGTCGGCCGTGCCTTGTCCGCCGTCGATAACGCCGTTTTCGTCTAGGTCTTTAAACTTCACGTCGCCCGGACCGTAATGGAATGAGCCTTGTTCCAGCCCCTTTTGCGAAGCAATTCCCGGTGCATAGTTCCATGTTCCGTTGGCATTTTGGCCGGTGAAGTCGCTCTCTTCGAAGTAACGGTCGGTTTCAAATCCCCAGATGTCGCCATAGGTTTTGCCCGAATAGTTTTGGTTGAGCAGCTTAGACTTGCTCTCCCATTTGGTGACAACGGTTTTCGAGTCGGCCAGGTTGAAGTTGGCATACACGTTAAACTCGCCGAAGCGGTGGTGCCAATCCAAGGTCAGTTCCCATCCGCGGGTGCGCAATGTGCCTGCATTGGTCATGGGAGCATCGGTTCCCAGCACTTGCGGCAGCACTTGGCTTGGTGCCAACATGTCGGTGTTTTCGCGTTGGTACCAGTCAAAGCCCACGGTCAGTTCTTTGTTCAGGAAGCCCAAGTC
>CAJPTO010000060.1 GCA_905373605.1 uncultured Prevotella sp. | reverse complement strand
GGTATATGGTGGTCAGTCGTTGTTGCCCATCAATAACTTCATACCAAGTGTCACTCACTTCTAGTTCGTTAGCTTGCTTTTCTTGCTCGGTCATGGCACGTACCACTAGTGGTTGCAGGCAATAAAACTCGCCTCGCTTCTTTTCCTTTTTGCCGAAGTCATTAATGTCTTCTAGCAAATCTCTCACTTCTTGTTCCGTCCAACGATAGCCTCGTTGGTAACTTGGAACAAAAAACTTCATGTTGAGCAGTTGACTAACTGCCTTCACTTCAATTTTGTTTTCTTGCATAATAAACAATTTGTATTGGTTTAATTTGTATTTGTTATTTTATCTGTTTGTCTTTGAAGTCAGACTAGCTTCCTCCCCATACCTTTCCGCCATCTCCTTTATCTTCTTTTTCATCGTTTCTCTCAGCCATTGCGGTTCCATCACTTCCACTTCATTCCCGAGTGAGAGCAGTTCTTGTTGGAAATCTAGCGAAGGACGCAGGCGGAAAGTGAAGGTGCAGCGGTTGTCTTCGGGCGCAAGTTCGCGTTGAGAAGTGTGCAAAGGCAGGTCGCGAAGGTAGTTGGCTTGCCATTGGCTGACACGTAAGGTGACGTTTTCGGTGGGTGTTTCGTCGCCAATGATAACGCCAAAGCAGTCGGCGAAGAACGCTTCGGCATCGAAATCAGTGGGAAAGGCGAACTTGTCACCCTCAAGCAGCTCTAGGTTTTCGATGCGGTCGAGGGCATAAACCATCACCTTGTCATAATAAGGGGCACGTGCCGCCATGTACCAACGTCGCCTAAACATCTTTACGCAATAGGGTTCCACACAGAAAGTGTTGGCCTTGGGGCGGTGATAACTATGGTAGGTGAGCCTTAACGTGCTGCTGGTGCGCATGGCTTGCAATATTGTTTTCAGTTGTTCGTTGTTGGTAGGCGTGTGTTCCAGCAGTATTCTGTCTTTCAGCCGTTGGTTTTCCATGAGCAAATTGCCCTCGGTGATGGTGTCGAAAAGCCATCGTTTGAGCTTTCCGCGCGATATTTCGTCTGCGTTCTCGATATAATAGGTGTAGCCGTTCTTACGGTTGCATTCGATGATTAACCCCAACAAGTCTTCCACCCCGATGCGCCACTTGTGGAAAGTGCGCAACGGAAGGTCTTCGCCGCCGCTGAAATCGGTTTCCTTTCGCCACGCTTCGTTAATCTCTTCAAAGGTTATTTTGCGTGCTTTATATATGGTGTCGGCTAACCAAATGTATTTGTTTAGTATCTTCGACATGGCATATGGTTTTAGTTACGTTACAAAATTACGCATAACTTATGTAAAAACAAGGCACGTCCTTAACTTTTATTAGAGAAATGATAAAATGTTTAAGCTTGCAGGCCTTCGATTTCGCCTCTTGATACTCATCTTCGCCCCCTCTCTGCCATCCCCACTCACATCATTTCATCTTGGCACGCATTTTGCTTACCATGCAAATGTATAACTACAATAACGAACTTAACACATTATATATATAACATGCAAAAAGGAAACATTGGGGTTACAACAGAGAACATTTTCCCCGTGATAAAAAAGTTTCTCTATTCAGACCACGAGATTTTTCTACGCGAACTGGTTTCTAACGCCGTAGACGCTACGCAAAAGCTGAAGACGCTGGCCGAACGTGGCGACTTCAAGGGCGAACAGGGCGACCTCACCGTGCGAATCAGCCTGGATAACGACAAAGGTACGCTCACAATCAGCGACCGTGGCGTGGGAATGACGGCCGAAGAGATTGACAGATACATCAACCAAATAGCCTTTTCGGGCGTTACCGACTTCCTCGACAAATACAAAGACAACGCCAATGCCATCATCGGACACTTCGGGTTGGGTTTCTACTCGGCTTTCATGGTGAGCAAAAAGGTGGACATCATCACCCGAAGCTACCAAGAAGGGGCGCAAGCCGTGAAGTGGACTTGCGATGGTTCGCCCGCTTACGAAATTGAAGAGGTGCAGAAAGACGACCGCGGAACCGACATTGTACTGCACATCGACGACGATTGCAAAGAGTTTCTGGAGAAAGCGCGCATCGAACAGCTGCTTAACAAATATTGCAAGTTCTTGCCCATCGCCATCGCATTCGGCAAAAAGACCGAATGGAAAGACGGAAAGCAGGTGGATACCGATGAAGACAACATCGTTAACGACGTGGAACCGCTGTGGACAAAGACTCCCAGCACGCTTAAAGACGAAGACTACAAGGCTTTTTACCGCACGCTTTACCCCATGCAGGATGAGCCTTTGTTCTGGATTCACCTCAACGTGGATTATCCTTTCCACCTCACGGGCGTGCTTTATTTCCCCCGCATTCATAGCAACATCGAGCTGCAACGCAACAAGGTGATGCTCTACAGCAACCAAGTGTTCGTCACCGACCAGGTAGAGGGCATCGTTCCCGACTTCCTTACGCTGCTTCATGGCGTTATCGACTCGCCCGACATTCCCCTGAACGTGAGCCGTAGCTACCTGCAAAGCGATGGCGACGTGAAGAAAATATCCACCTACATCACCAAAAAGGTGGCCGACCGCCTGCAAAGTCTGTTCAAAGAAGACAGAAAGGGCTTTGAAGACAAGTGGGACAGTCTGAAGCTTTTCATTAACTATGGCATGCTTTCACAAGACGATTTCTACGAACGCGCCAAAGATTTTGCCCTGCTCAAAGATGTAGACGACAAATATTTCACTTACGATGAATACCGCACGCTCATCAAAGACAACCAGACCGACAAAGACGGTCAGCTGGTTTGCCTCTACACCAATAATAAAGAGGAGCAATACGCCTACGTGGAAGCCGCCCAAAGCAAGGGATATAGCGTGCTGTTGCTCGCGGGAGAACTGGATGTGCCGGTGGCTTCGATGCTGGAACAGAAGCCCGAGAAATGCCATTTCGTGCGCGTGGACAGCGACATCGTGGAGCGACTGATACAAAAAGACGATGCTCCCAAGAGCAATCTCGATGAGGCCGACCGCGAAAACCTCGCCCAAGTGTTCCGCTCGCAGATGCCCCATATCGACAAGGCAGAGTTCAATGCCGAAGTGCAAGCTATGGGCGAGCAGGCACAACCCATCCTTATCACACAGAGCGAATACATGCGACGCATGAAGGATATGAGCCGATTGCAGGCTGGAATGGCCTTCTACGCACAAATGCCCGACGCATACAGCGTGGTGCTCAACAGCGATCATGCCCTGATTAAGCGCGTGCTTGACGCTTGCAAGCAAACCACGGCCGACACATTGAAGCCCATCGAGGCCGAAATTAAGGGGCTGGATGCCCGCTTGGCCGCACTGCGCCAGCAACAATCGGCCAAGAAACCCGAGGAGATTACCGAGGAAGAGCGCGCCGAGGTGAGCAAGACCGAAAAGGATATTGCCGAACAACGCACTAAAAAACAAGCGGCATTGGCCGACTTTGGCAAGGGCAACGACATCGTTCACCAACTCATCGACTTGGCATTGCTGCAGAACGGACTGCTCAAAGGTGCCGCCCTCAACGCATTCTTAAAGCGTTCGGTGGCCATGATAAAATAACATTCATCGTTGCGAGGGAGCGTTTCTGCCCCCTCGCAACCCCAAAAACACCACAAAATTAGCTCAAAACACACTTTTTTCATAAAAAGTTAGCGAAACATTTGGCGGTATAAAAAAAACTATATACCTTTGCACTCGCAATTCAGAACAAGGTTCCGTAGCTCAACTGAATAGAGCATCTGACTACGGATCAGAAGGTTGTGGGTTTGAATCCCGCCGGAATCACAAGAATTGAGGCTGATACATCGCTGATGTGTCGGCCTTTTTTATGCCTGTTGCTCGCCGTTTCCCGTGTAAGGCATTGAGAGTTAGCAAGTTTCGAATACGACAAAAACACCATCCAAGCATAAAAAAAGGTAAATATATTTTCTTATCACATAAAAAACTCGTATATTTGCACTCCGTATCCGAATAGGGAGAAAATATGTGAAACCATAAAATAACAAAATCAAGAATGACAAAGGCAGATATTATCAACGAGATAGCCATACAGACTGGTATTCAAAAGAAAGACGTGTCCGTGGTGGTTGAAAGCTTCATGGAAACGATTAAGGGCAGCTTGTTGGACAAGAAAGACAATGTTTACCTTCGCGGCTTCGGAAGCTTCATCATTAAGCACCGTGCTGCCAAAACGGCGCGCAACATCGCAAAGAACACCACAATCACCATTGCCGCACACGACCTGCCGTGCTTCAAGCCTGCAAAGAGCTTCGTGGAAAGCATGCGTGGCGAATAAACCACAGCAACAACACATTTACATTATAAATAACATTTAAACATTTACAGCTATGCCAAGCGGAAAAAAAAGAAAAGGCCACAAGATGGCTACGCACAAACGTAAGAAAAGACTGAGAAAGAATAGGCACAAGAGCAAGTAAAACAGGCTTGCCAAGAGCTTATTCGCCAAGCAAAGGGCATGCACGCACATCCGCAGAGGACTTACCGGCCTGCCCTTTTTAGGCAAAAGGTCCTTCAAAGGCGAGTTCTATAAAAAGGCCTTCGGCACGCTTTTATAGAACGCGCCTATTGGTTTCTTTACCAAGCCACGCACACAATGGCGGCAGATGAGGCGGTTTCGCAGCAACTAACAACAGTGGCTCGACAAGGCCGACAAGCGAAACTGCAAACACTTAAGCCCCAACTAACGCCAATGTGGTGCATACCACGCGGCGCAGCGATGCACCGCATGGAACAAGAAACCAAAGAACCACACGCCTAACAAACATTTACGACGAAAACTAAGGAGCTAACAAGAAGAAGATGACTAGCGAAGTAGTAATTGACGTACAACAGAAAGAAATATCCATTGCACTGCTGGAAGACAAAAAGCTGGTGGAATATCAGAACGAACCTCGTGCAGTGTCGTTTTCTGTTGGCAATGTCTACGCTGCTAAGGTTAAAAAACTGATGCCAGGCTTAAACGCCTGTTTCGTAGACGTAGGATTTGAACGCGACGCTTTTCTTCATTATCTCGACTTAGGAAGTCAATTCGACTCGTACGCCAAGTACCTTAAGCAGGTGCAGAGCGACAGAAAGAAGCTTTACCCATTTGCAAAGGCATCACGACTGCCCGACCTGAAGAAAGATGGCAGTGTGCAAACAACCCTCACGCCAGGGCAAGAAGTGCTAGTGCAAATCGTTAAGGAGCCTATTTCCACAAAAGGACCCAGATTAACGTGCGAACTCTCTTTCGCTGGACGTTATCTCATCCTCATTCCCTTCAACGATAAGGTTTCCGTCTCTTCGAAAATCAAAAGCGGAGAAGAACGGGCGCGACTAAAACAGCTCATCCACAGCATTAAACCCAAAAACTGCGGCGTTATTGTGCGCACCGTTGCCGAAGGAAAACGGGTGGCAGAACTGGACGCCGAGCTTAAAACCCTTACCAAATACTGGGAAGAGGCCATCGAAAAAGTGCAGAAAACACAAAAGAGGCCACAACTGGTGTTCGAGGAAACAAGTAGGGCTGTAGCATTGCTGCGCGACCTGTTCAACCCAACCTACGAGAACATTTACGTCAACGATGAAGACGTGTTCAAAGAGGTGAAGCACTATGTGGCGATGATTGCACCCGACAAGGTGGACATCGTGAAACTCTACTCGGGAAAGGTCCCCATCTTCGACAATTTCAACATCACCAAGCAGATTAAGTCGAGCTTCGGGAAAGCTGTTAACTACAAACATGGCGCATATCTCATCATCGAACACACCGAAGCACTGCACGTGGTGGACGTGAACAGCGGAAACCGTACGCGTTCGGAAAAGGGACAAGAGGCCAATGCACTGGAAGTGAACCTTGGTGCGGCCGACGAGCTGGCCAGACAGCTGCGACTTCGTGACATGGGAGGCATCATCGTGGTGGACTTCATCGACATGAATCTCGCCGAAGACCGGCAGATGCTCTACGAAAGGATGTGCAAGAACATGCAGAAAGACCGCGCTCGCCACAACATCTTGCCCCTAAGCAAGTTTGGGCTGATGCAAATAACAAGGCAACGCGTGCGTCCGGCAATGGACTTAAGCGTAGACGAAACCTGTCCAACCTGCTTCGGAAAGGGAAAGATAAAGTCGAGCATTCTGTTTACCGACCAGTTGGAGGGTAAGATAGACCGACTGGTGAACAAGATTGGCGTAAAGAAATTCTATTTGCATGTGCACCCCTATGTTGCCGCCTACATCAACCAGGGCTTAATATCCCTGAAAAGGCAATGGCAGCTTAAGTACGGATTTGGTTTGCACATCGTCTCTTCACAGAAGTTGGCTTTTTTGCAATACGAGTTTTACGATGCAAAGAAGCAGTTTATCGACATGAAGGAAGAGATAGAAACCAAATAGCGTTTCAATTGGTAGCGGCAACAGCCGAAAGCCTTTCGCTTTCGCAATGCCAACGCCACGAATTAGACTTACGAGAAAAAGAAAAGTAAACTATTAAAGAGGAGGGGAAAGCCAGATAAAAAGGCTTTCCCCTCTTTTTCTTTTTTATTAGTAATCAGTAGAACTGTTTCAATTGAGCTGGTTCGTCAGGCTTGTTTATATTTTCTTCATTATTTTTTGTGTGTATGCTTTCCCGTCTTTTATCACGCGCACAATGTATAAGCCTGCGGGTAAGTTGGATGTGGGGATTTGATAAACTGGGAGCTCTGTGCTATAGCTGTTGACGAGTGTGTTCTCACTCCATAGCTGTATCTCATATTTCCTTGCTGTACTTGTTTTCATGTTTTGATGATTTGTCCATCCGCTTTGATTTTCTTTAAATTCTACCATTATATAGTCCCAAGTGGGATTGGTTGAGATGGTGAAAATAGGAGCACTGAGATTATAGCCTCCATTATTTTCAAAGCGATACACAATGTCTGAATAACCCCCGCATGGGTTTCTGAAACCTACGGCAACGTAAGAGTCGCTAGTGATATAACCTTGGAACGAATAGAATGTGCCATCAGTAAAGTCTTCCCAAAGGCCGGGTCCTAACGACCATCTGAAATCTGTTGCACCAGAGTATAAAATTCTGCCGTCGAGCTGCGCCACATACGTGTATTGCGGTTGGGTTGGAGTTCCATGGTTTTCAGAAGTAGTGTAAATTCCCATTAGCCCCCTTCCATCGCTCACACCAGACTTCCAAGCAACAATGCCGTCTTTCTTTATAGTTTTGTTGAATGGTGCGCCTATTTTAGCTGTCACACTAGCTCCAAGTACAATCGAAGAATTGTAGCGATGTGCACGCACTTTAACCGAGCCGTTGGTTTGGGAAACAAAGTCCAGCCCATTAGAAACATTCCATGTAACAGGCACATTGTCTGGAAGCCTACCAAGGCTGTAAGTTACATAACCCTCGTCGACATTTTTGGGTCCATAAATGTTTAAAGCCACGTCCTGAATGGCTGCGCCAGCGTTAACAAGGCCATATCCAAAAGTGTTGTCAAATCCTTTTGGGCCAAGATCTCGTGCAGTTTCCTTAAGAACATTTGCAACTTCTGTCCACCTTAGGTCGGGCTTTATCGACAGAATTAAGGCTGCAACACCTGCAACTTGTGGGCATGCGGCGGAAGTCCCGTTAAAGTCGTTGATGTAGTTTCCTGCCGATTTTCCGCGTGACCCCATGATGTCTGTGGTAACAATGTCTCCAGGTATCGCTCCACTGGGTGCAACAAAATCCATCGATCTTCCACGTTGACTGTAGCTCTGGATCTTTCCGTTTTTGTCAATAGCCCCAATGGTAATGACACCATCAAGGTTTGCAGGATATGCAACATCTTGGATATCAGGATAGTCATTTCCTGATGCAAAAACAATAGGGCAGCCAAGACCATTGCGACCATAGGTGCGTGCACTGTCTAGAGCGGCTGTAATATCATTGGATGGAGCACCACCACCCCATGAACAGCTAAGAATATCAGCTCTTTTCCATGCCCAGTTTATTGCTTTGGCTATCTCAAGTGTGGAACCAAAACCCGAGGTAACTCCAAAATAAGGGATGAAAACAGCAGTATTGGGGGATATGTTAATAGGGAGTATCTTTATATTGCTCGCAACACCTCTTATCCCTAGGTTGTTGTTTGATGCTGCAATAATTCCTGCACAAGCAGTTCCATGCGATTTATCATTCCATGAATTTTCATTTTGTGGTTCTCCCAAGCCATTCTTATTCCCGATTGTATATCCAGGCAAGACTCTACCGCCGAAATCTTCGTGAGTCCTATCCACTCCGCAGTCTATCACTGCGACTGTTATGTCAGGACTTCCATTCGTAAATTTCCATGCAGGCTCAATGTTGATGTCAATATTTTTTGTCCCTCCGTTTTGTCCCGTATTTTTGAGGTAGTATTGCTGTGGATAAAGAGGGTTGTCAAGCTTGTATTTTGCCAACATTTCAGGCTCACACCACTTGATTTCAATCATCCTATTTAATGCTTCAATAATGTTTAGCACCTCTTCTGAACGATTTACCTTACACCTTAAGATATATTTTGTTCCATTCGTTTCTTCTATTGTTATATTTCCTATCTTTTTTAGGATTGGGGCAATTGTTTTCCCCTCGTTCAACACCAAAACAATTCGTGGTAGGACGATAATCGCTCCATTCTCTTCTGTCTTATATATATATGAAACATAGTCTTTTGGCGATTGTATGTTGCTTCCTTTCGCCTTTATAATGTACTGGTCTGGGGCAACTCTCCACAAAGAATCAAGAACATTTTGTCCTAGTTGTCTTATCATTCTGCTTTTGAAAATACTGTTGGTTTCTGTTTTCTCCGTCTTGACAAAATAGACTTCACCTTGGGGTTTTAAACTAATTAGGTCTGCCCCATACCGATAACCTTGCTGTGCGTGTATAGTTGCCCATCCCTGCAATAAGGTCAATATAATCAACATTCGTTTCATGATTGTCATCTTCTAGTGGTTATTCATTATCATAAAATTTTATCACTCCCACATATTGTGGCCAAAGATGGTCGGCTGTTTCTGGGCCAACCCATTCTTGAAACATCGGCACTCGGAAATGAACAATGTCGCCTTCGTGCATCTTTTCACCAAAGTCTCTATCATAAAAACCGATAGTGCTTCCCACGGGTACTCCTTTCTTGGATGTTGACCGTGTAATTAGAATAATGTTATAGTGCTCATTGTTTTTGCTTTTGATGAGCGACAATATTTTTCCCTCATACTTTATATTTTCATAATTCACTTCGGTGTTGCACGATGTAGCCAAAGCTAAGGGGAAAAAGAGAAGCATGAGCCATAAAAGTGTCTTGTTTTTCATCTTGTTTTGAATTAATTATTTGTTATGTAATAAGGGTTAATAAACGCTGCCGACAAACAAAGGTTTGCCGGTGTCAATAAGTGTAGGGCGGCGTATCGGTATTCATAGGCGTTATAATTTGCTTATAGCCAGATGGAAAGTGTACAAGCCTATGTCCCGTTTGCTTGTAACGGAATCACCATACGGCATAATATTCTCGCGAGGGTTTTAACTCATGCTGCTAAGTTAGGAAAAATAACGGATACATGCAATATTTTGTTACTAAAAAATATATTTAGAATTGATTTTGTTGATAAATGGCCGTGTAGACTGTGGTTTTGTTGTTTGGGCAGGCAAGTATAACAAGGCAGCTTATAGTCTAAAGGAAATGGGTTAGGAAATTGTTCTTAAGTTGTCTAATGGTTCTTTTCTCGTTCCTCGAACAGTTCGTTTTGCCTTTCCACTTTGCTAAAAGCTTCGTGCCGGCGATTTTCATTTAGTCTGTACGTCGATGCCTGCCTTACAGCATCAACATTGCTGTAGATACATTCTTTCTGTGGTTTTGCACAAGGCATTTGATGCCACCTGTTCTTTCTCGAGGTGATGTATATTGCCAGATAACATTCCACAATAAGTAAAATATTCGGCATATTTTTTAACATTATGGCTGCCTTCGCGCACCATAAATTGCCTATCGGCTGCAAATAATTCATTCTTGCATGAGGTTGTTAGAAGTGAGTAAGGGTCTATTGTCGGCATCTGTCACACCATTTTGCCGCTTTTAGCTCGTCTTTTAGCACAAAACTGTGCTAAGTGCTGCACATAGCCGTGCTTTTTGCATGAAAAAGCCAAGCTAAATGCGGCACTTTACATGGCTAACTCATGCACTTTGCATGGCTAAATGCATCAAAAAGCAGGATGATGAATGAAAAAGGCGTTATTTAGGGCGGACAAAGAGGCGTTGAATGTTATGAAATAGGTGGAAAAGTTGGCAAAAACACAGGCGCAAAAACATGCAATGGCAACAATCTAGCGAAGCTAAACGATGCAAAACGCATCATTTTATGCTCGCAGTTCACCCAAAAAGCAATTGAAAAATAAGGAAACACATGTGTTTTGCTGGTTTTAAGACTCTGAAAAATGCTAGAATTGTGCGTGTCGAAAAGCTGTTTTGTAAATGAATAAGAAAAAATTTAGGATGATAACGAAATGCATTTGCAACGCGATAAGTGCATGCTTTGCCAACAAGAAATCTCTTTTTTCTTCCGTTCAGCAATTTGCCAACAACATGTTTGGTGCGATTGGCTTTCATGATAGATTTTTCCAAAAAACATTTCTGTTTGACTATAGTAAGTTACTTGCCACTTGCCTATAAATAATTCGGCCATTAAAACTTTCCTTTACCTTATGATAAAGAAAAATTCTAATGGCCGATTGTGGATTAAGCATCAAAACGCACTAGCCATTATATTCTAATAGCCTGTGTTAGTTCGGCTTCAAGCCCCGAAGCTTTAATTGCAATGACCTTAATTTGTTCAGCTCCGAATAGGCTAAGAGCAAGGTTCGCACACGTTCAATCCCTTTGGAAAAGAGTTTGGGTGTGAGCCCTTTTGTTGCTAATTGGTGTGTTGCTTCCCACTTACACCATCTCTACGAACATGCGATGTATGGAAAGGTCGTCGTTCAGTTCGGGATGGAAGGCCGTAACGAGCTGTTTGCCTTGCCTTGCCGCCACGATATGGCCGTTAACCTCGGCCAACACCTCAACGCCCGGGCCCACTTCGCTGATGTAAGGCGCGCGGATGAAGGTCATTGGCACGGCATGGTCGATGCCTTTCACGGGGCTTTCGACAAAGAAACTGCCCAACTGGCGGCCGTAGGCATTGCGGCATACGGTGGTGTCCATCGTGGAGATGCGTTGCAACTCGTCGCCTTCAACGTGTTTGGCCAGCAAGATAAGTCCGGCGCAAGTGCCGAAAACGGGCAGTCCGCTAGCTATAGCCTGCCTTATAGGTTCGAGCAAGCCCAGCTCGCGCAGCAATTTAAGCATCGTGGTGCTTTCTCCGCCAGGGATGATAAGCGCGTCTTTGGGTTGTTCCCAGTCGGCAGCTTGCCTCACTTCGAAACTCTCCACGCCGAGTTGCGCAAGCATCTTGCGGTGTTCGATGAATGCGCCTTGCAGTGCAAGAATGGCAATTCGCATCTTCTTATTGTCCCCTCTCTGCCATGAGCAGTGCTATCTCTTGCTCGTTGATGCCCACCATAGCTTCGCCAAGGTCTTCAGAGAGCTCGGCCAGCATCTTGGCATCGTTGAAGTTTGTAACGGCTTTTACGATGGCGGCAGCGCGTTTTGCAGGGTCGCCCGACTTGAAAATGCCCGAACCAACGAACACTCCCTCTGCTCCCAATTGCATCATCAGCGCAGCATCGGCAGGCGTAGCCACGCCACCAGCGGCGAAGTTGACAACAGGCAACTTGCCGTTTTCGTGTACATAGCGCACAAGGTCGTAAGGTGCTTGCATTGCTTTGGCTGCTTCGTAGAGTTCGTCTTCGCTCATCGAGGTGAGTCGGCGTATTTCGCTTTGCATCATGCGCAAGTGGCGCACGGCCTGAATTACATCGCCTGTTCCAGGCTCTCCTTTTGTGCGAATCATCGTTGCACCTTCTGCAATACGGCGCAAGGCCTCGTTAAGGTTCTTAGCACCGCACACGAAAGGCACGTCGAACTTGTTTTTGTCGATGTGGTAAACGTCGTCGGCAGGCGAAAGCACCTCGCTCTCATCAATGTAATCAATTTCGATGGCTTGCAAAATTTGTGCTTCGGCAAAGTGTCCGATGCGGCATTTGGCCATCACGGGGATGGAAACAGCCTCTTGAATGCCCTTAATCATCTTGGGGTCGCTCATGCGCGAAACACCTCCAGCAGCGCGAATGTCGGCCGGGATGCGTTCCAAAGCCATGACGGCGCATGCGCCTGCAGCTTCTGCGATGCGTGCTTGTTCGGGTGTTGTAACGTCCATGATAACGCCGCCTTTGAGCATTTGCGCCAGGTTGCGGTTCAGTTCTTGTCTGTTTTCTTTCATTTTATTGTTTGTTTAAATGTATATCTTTTCGGTATTCGCTGGGCGAAAGTCCGTTGATGTTCTTGAAAAATTTGGCCAAGTGGGCTTGCGAACGAAAGCCGTAGGCATAGGCAATCTCCTGTATTGTCTTTTGTGTGAAGGCCAGCTGCTGCTCAATCTCGTGCGTAAGGTATTCGTCGATGATGGCTTTGGGCGGTTTTCCCGTGATGCGGCGCGTAACTTGTGCCAGGTATCGTGGGCTGACGTTCAGTCTGTCGGCATAAAACTTCACATCGCTGTTGGTGTGATGATGCTGCGTTATGTCGTGCGTGAACTCGTTAAACAGCTCTCCGCTCCGTCCGATGATGCCCGTGTGCTGTGGTTGTAGCTGTGCAATATAGTTGCGTGCATTAACAACAGCCTCGAAGATGGCGTTGCCCCCGTTTACGAAAGCGGCGATGGCGGCCGAGAGACTGCCGCTAAGTCCGTGGCGAATGTGGTTTTCGCCCTCGTTGAACAGCGAGGGAAGGAAAGTTGGTTCGCCGTCTTTCGCTGTGGCAAACACATCGGTTAGGCTTTGCGGTGGCGTGTGGCTGCCTTGCAACATCACGGCTTGGCATCCGCTGCGAAGCAGGTTTTCCACAACCAAGTCTAGGTCGGCGGCCGTGTTAATGGCCGTTTGCGTAAGGCGTTCGGCATCGGCGCGCTTCATCAGCACCAGCGAACAAAGTGGCAATAGGCTGCGCCTAACCTCGTCTACGACCTCTTGTGCCATGAGCATTTCGTTTTGTGACGACACGATGACGGGGTCGTAGATAACGTGCTGGGGCTTATGTTGCTTAAGCAGTTGTGCTATCAGTGCCACGGTTTCGGCCCTCCTTATCATGCCCACTTTCACAACTTCGGGTTGCATGTCGTTGACAATGGCCTCGATTTGCCCCTTAACGGTTTCGGCAGGCAGGTCGAAAAACTCTTGTATGCCCAGGGTGTTTTGGGCCGTTATCGAAGTGATGGCCGAGAGGGCACGCCCTCCTAGGGCGGAAATCGTCTTGATGTCTGCCTGTATTCCAGCCCCGCCTGTGCCGTCGGACCCGTTGATGGTGAGTATGGGTGTGGCTTGTTGTTCCAATGTTTGGCTTGCCGTCTACTCCTTTCTTTGTTTGTTGCCTGTTGTTCTCGGGTTGCAAAGTAAACAAAAAAAAGGGAACTACCGAAATATAGTTCCCTTTTTTATAACGATTGTGTCGAAATGTATAAGGTAAGTGGGGAGTTGGGGGGAGTTTTTGTTGTGGAGTTGAGCAAAATGCTTTGTGGGTGTTAGGCATTTTTCACTATCTCTTGACATAAACACATGTTCTTTTGACAGACAAGTTGATGGGTGTTAGCCATTTTTTCACCTTTTCACCCCTTCACTTTTCCAGCCCTCTTGACATAAACACATGTTCTTTTGACAGAAGAACAAAAGGACATGTCGTTAATATCGTAAGGTTGAAAAAATGACTAATCCCATTTTTTCACCTTTTAACTTTTGCTAGTTGACAAGTTAACGAGTTAACAAGTTGACAAGTTGATGGGCGTT
>CAJPTO010000059.1 GCA_905373605.1 uncultured Prevotella sp. | reverse complement strand
CCTGGTGCCGGCGAAATCTTCACATTTGACACCTGGCTCTACCTCAAGGAGCTGGGATTGTTCCTCCTCTTGCTCGCTGTGGTGTACGCCGCTTATTGGCTTTCGGGTTGGGTTTGGCGCAAACGGGGTAAGGCCTATGCGGCCATTGTGGTGTGGACGCTTGTTGGAAGCACCCTCTTTGCCCACCTGTCGCACATCTATGGTGCGTTCATGTCGAAGGCGGCTGTGGTGCATAGTGCCAAGCTTCTGCCATACTATTTCCCCACAACGGCCTATTCGCTCATGACAAACATGGGATTTAAGGCACCCGTTGACACGCGCATGCTGCAAAAAGGCGGCAACGGAACCATCGCTTACCCCATACATGCACTGCAAACCGAACGCCCCGACAGCTTGCCAAACATCGTTGTGGTGCTGCTCGACTCGTGGAACAAACGCTCGCTAACGCCGCAATGCATGCCCAATGCCTATCGTTGGGCGCAGCAAAACCAATGGTTCGACAATCACTTCAGTGCCAGTAATGGTACACGCAGCGGCGTTTTCGGCTTGTTTTTCGGGCTTACGTGCTATTATTGGGAAGACTTTGAGGCGGCTCGAATAACGCCGGTGTTCATAGACCGACTGCAACAGCTGGGCTACGACATTCGCGTTTATCCATCGGCACCCATCTATAACCCCAATTTTGCCAAGTTGGTGTTTGGCAACGTTAAGGGCGTGCGCACCGAAACGGGTGGAAAGACGGTGTTGGAACGCGACCAAAAGATATGCGCCGACTTCATCTCTGAACTGCCACAACGCCTAAAGAGCAAGCGTCCCACGTTCTCTTTCGTGTTCTTCGACCTGCCCCACAGCTTCGAACTTGATGCCAAACACAACACGCCTTTCGCTCCGGCTTGGCCTTACGCCGACTATACCAAGCTGAACAACGACATGGACCCCACGCCTTTCTTCAACCTCTATCTCAACACTTGCCATCAAGACGATATTTTGTTGGGAAAGATATTCCAATCGCTAGAGAAACAAGGCATGATGGACAACACCATCGTTATTCTTAGTGGCGACCACGGGCAGGAGTTCAACGAAAACAAGAAGAACTACTGGGGACATAACGGCAATTTCTCGGCTTGGCAACTCGGTGTGCCAATGATTTGCCACTTCCCTGGTGCAAAACCACAAAAGTTTACTTACCGAACCACACATTATGACATTGTGCCTACGCTGATGCGCAATTATTTGGGCGTAAGAAATCCCACCTCTGATTATAGCATGGGACATTTAATGACCGACCGGACATCGCGAAACTGGCACATTGTGGGCAGCAACCTTAATTATGCTTTCATCATCGGCGGCGACTCGATATTGGAAAAGAACGCCGAAGGTGGCCTGGATGTTTATGATGCGCGCATGAATCCCGTGTCGAACTATCGTTTAGACACGCGCGCTTTCAACAAGGCGATGGACAGGCTTAATATGTTTTACAAGCGATAGCTTGCTGTTGTTCAAGCAGATAGGCTTCATTTGCGGAACAACGCCTTTGAAACAAACAACGATTTGTTTGTTGTCGTTCAAACAGATTGGTTTTGAAAACAGAACAACGTCTTTGAATTGCGTGACATTTAAAATTTTATGTCTTTGCCACGAGTGGGCTGGTACGTAAGTTACCTGCCGCTCGGTGGCGGCATTGCTTGCATCTAGCGGCATTTGCTGCCTGTGCATAACAGCTTACGTGCAGCATGTACCACTTGCTTCGCATGTAGATAACACGGTCCTTGCTAAAGCATGGCCATATGAAAAGGCCACAGATGGCTTACAAAACACTTGGCTTAGGGCAGGGGACAATCATCGTCTTGGCTACTCTCTTACTTTCATTCCATCTGCTTTTGCCGTAGATTAAGATAACTCGGTGTGTGTTATTTTTTAAGCAAAGGCAACTATTGTGCGCAAATTTCGCAAAATTATTTTGGTATTATCAAAAAAAACGTTATCTTTGGGGCATTATTCCTTTGTATTGTTTTATACATTGGGGATGATGAAAAGGATGGTTTCTGTTTTCAGGTACATTGCGTTGTGGCATGCAGATGTATGCACAAGAAGTTGTGGAAGCATCTAATGGAAAAAGATGGATGTGTGTGCTGCCGCTTTATAGTTAGATAATTGCCCTAATGCCTTGTAGGATTGTTGCTAATCGACATGTAATGGTGAAAAATAATACCATATGAGGTACATGGCAGTGGAGAAAATGATTTTTAAATGTCACCTAAAATATTACTGATATGAAAAAGCGTTTATATGTATTACAAGTGTTCGTCTTTTCTTTGCTGTTCGTTGGCTGCAGCAACAAAGACGATCAAGCACCAGCCCCTGTCGATGAAGGTTCAAAGACAGAGCTGTTTGCAGTGGGCACAACGCGCATAACGAAGGCTGCTACTTCTGTTTCAAATGCGCTTCTCTTTACGCTCGACAACATCAAGTCTTTCAATGTGCAGACCCGTGAGATTGTTTTCCAAGGTTTTGAGCCTACGCGTGAGCTTTTTCCCGTCTATCGCGCAATAGAAATACATTCGTATGACAAGGTTCTCCTTCATATTTCAGCGTTTGCGTCTTCTGTGGATAGTCAAATCTTCACAGACTTGTCGTTGGTTTCTGAATTAGAAACGGGCAAGTTTTATCTCAGCGACTGCTATCCGCGCGATATAGAGGGCAACAGCATGTATGCGAAAGAGAACGAAGGCATTAAGGAAGCTAAGGCCAAAAGGGCGGCAGAGTGGGGAGCGTTTCTAGCCATACTCAAGAAGCATGGTAAGCTGATTGATTAAATTCCCCCGGCCTTTGGCTCTTTATGGGCTTTAAGCAATGAAGTCATCTAGACTTTTAAAATCCCTACAAATTGAGAGGAGTTTATTATCTTTGTGATACTAAACCAAGATAAACACCCCTCTCATGTACGAAGTACTGGACAAAGATACAATAAAAATTGAAATCCTGCCACATTTGTCGGTGGCAAAACACGGTTATGGCTCAATAAGAAGCTTGTGGGAGGCGATTATCTTTGGCCATTGCAAGTGGGAAATGGGTATCCGTTTGAAGAAAGTGTGTTGTTACGATGGGCTGATTCCACAAAAATGCAACACGCCAACAGCCGCAGCGTGCGGTTGTTGGCGCAGTTAATCTTTGGTATCAGAATGGTTTTGGGGTTAATCTTTCAGTCCGTCTACCACTTCTTGCGCTTCGCCGTTGAGGTTAATGTTCCTCGTTGTCTTTGCTTGTATCGAGCCAGCCTTCATGATGTCGGCCATGTCTACACCCGTTGCCGACTTCAATACGTCGAATGCCTGCTTGATAGCAACTGGTACGTTGCCGCTCATGGCACTAATTCCGTTGCCGTCGCCGCTGTAGATGTTAACGTCTTTGATAGCACTGATGGGCTTAGCCACATTCTCAACAATCTGCGGCAACACCTCAATCATCATCTGTGCCACGGCCGCATTGTTATATTTCTTATAGGCTTCGGCCTTCTTGTCCATGGCTTGCGCTTCGGCTTCACCCTTTTTCAGGATGGCGTAAGCTTCGGCTTCTCCCTTTGCTTTAATACCTTGAGCCTCTTGTTCAAGCTTATAACGCGTGGCATCCGAAGCGGCGTTTTGTGCCATAGCCTGCTGCTCGGCCTCGTAGCGTTGCGCTTCGGCAATGCGTTTGCGCTGTTCCAGGTCGGCTTCTGCGTTTTTCTGCACCTGGTATTTCTCTGCATCGGCGCGTTTCTCCACCTCGGCAGCCAGTTCGTTTTGGCGGATAACGATTTGCTCTTGCGACAGAATTTGTTGGCGTTTGGTCTTTTCGATTTCAGCTTCCACCGTCTTGATGTTGATGGTTTTCTGCTGTTCTTGCTGCTGAATGGCGTAAGCGGCGTCGGCATCAGCCTGCGCCGTGTCGGCTTGTCGTTTCAGTTCTGCGCGTTTCAAAGCCAAGTCGTTGTTCTTCATGGCAATGGCCGTGTCGGCATCCACACGTGCATCGTTGGCGTCTTTGTCGGCATGCGCCACCTGTATCTTCACGTCGCGTTCGGCGTTTGCGCGGTTAATCGAAGCGTCTTTCTTAATCTTGGCCGTGTTGTCGGCACCAAGGTCGTGTATCAACCCCTCCTTGTCGGTAACGTTTTGTATGTTACACGATATGATTTCGATGCCCAGTTTGGCCATGTCGTGCTGCGCTTTTTGCATCACTTGGTCTGAAAAGCCATCGCGATCAGTGTTTAGCGAGCGCAGGTCTAGCGTGCCTATGATTTCGCGCATGTTACCTTGCAGCGAGTCTTGCAGCTGTTCGGCAATCATGGTAGGTGTCATGTTGAGGAAGTTTTTGGCAGCCAGCCGCGTACCTTCGGCGTTAGGTGTCACCCTGATTTTGGCCACAGCGTCAACGTCAACGTTGATGAAGTCGGTTGTAGGCACGCTCTCTTCGGTCTTGATGTCCACTGTTATCTGACCTAGGTAAACGCGATCTAGACGTTCGAAGAACGGAATGCGGAAGCCACCAGAGCCTATAAGCACACGTGGTTCGCGGCTAAGACCCGATATGATGTAGGCATACGAGGGTGGTGCCTTGACATAGGCTGCGAACAAAAAGAGAATAAACAACACAACGGCTGCACCGATGATGATGTAAAGTGAGAATTGTTCAAACATGATAATGTGGTTTTAGTTATTATGAATGATGTTTTAGCTAGTCCTAGGGCATGATGCCAACTCTTTTGGCATTTCGCTGCAAGGTAAAGGCTGTGTCGGTGCGTTTGTATCGACGCTGCAAATATAGTGGATTTTTTCTAAAAACGCAACAAAATGCTATACTTTTCATTCAATTTAACGCTGAACGGAGCATGAAATGCCTGTTGTCATGAGCCAAAAATACGCAATGCCGGTATTGTCTGCTGTTCGTAACGTTGTTCTTTCTAGTGAAATAACGCCAGTTCGTGATAAGAGCCAATACTTTTATACATGGTTTCATCGTTGTGAGGAATGATTATGCCAACTATCGCAAAGCAGTTGGTGGTTCAATCGCTCCTCATAACGACATGGCCTCTCTTGAATGGGAAAGCAAAGTGTCGCGAACTGACGTAAACAATGTACAAACTCGCCAACGCCTGCTATGTTGTGGCTCGTTATTCCGCACCATTCGTTCGTTTAGATTGTACAGCAGGTCAACTTAATAAGCTTTTTGTTCCAACACATTTGCATTGCATCGTGGGTGTCTGGCAAATGACATATCGGTGTACGGCAATTGCCAGACACGTGTACAACAATTGCCAGACAGATGTACAACAATTGTCAGATAGATGTACGGCATTTGCCAGACGATGATATAGAACAACATGCAGTAATGATGTATTCGCTTGTTAAAAGGGATTCTGCATTATCTGGATTAGCAAAAGCTGGGAAATAGTTGCTTAAGGTAACGTACTCTGTATTCTCGGGACACTGTTCCAACTCCCACCCTTGCCGAAACATAACCTCCGTATCCTCCTTCCCCCTCCACGTGAGGTCTTTTGTATGCCTACGATGCGGCTATGGGCTTTCCAAATCCAATTCCGCTTAACTACATGGGCATAGAAAGAGATAAAAGGAAAGCCATACTTACACCACATTAGGGCTTAAAGCATGGCTTTCTTACACTACTATAACAGCAATCAACTTCTTGTTTTACATAGATATAGGGTAACAAAAAAATAGAAATGGAATGTGAATAGGTGGGGTAAAGGGACAACTGCCACATGGCATTTTGCGCAACGGATGCCTCTTGCTTTTGGCCTTAATCCCAATATGTGGCAACCTCTTGAGCTGCTTCTGCTTTTAGCTCACTTGAAACGTTACCATTCGATGGCCTGATCCTCGTCGGGTATCTGCGTGTTTATTTGTCGCTCCAACGTAAGTGTGCCGCTAACCGACCAGCTAAACTCTGAACCAGGTGCAGAGGTGTAGTCTACGTAATCGTAACTGATGTTGTTGATGATAACGTAACGATGTACAAGATAGGGCTTCACATCGTCTTTTTGCTCGATAATGTGGAAAGATGCCTGCTTGTTAACCTTTAGTTTCAGGTCGTTGTTGGTGGTGTAGAAGTCTACAGTACCTTCCTTCTCGCCGTTAAAGCGAGCAAAAACCTTGTACTTGGCACGGTCGGTGCGACTCTCGTCGATGTCGCCCGCGTAGAAAAAGATGGTTTTATCGTCCACCACATATCCGCGAATGATAGATTTAGCGGTGGCGTTAGCCTCGTCGCCTGTAACGAAAATCTTCATTGTACTGCCCGAATAGTCGCCCGAATAGTCGTTAAAGGGGAAGATGCGGAGCAGCGCCTTGGCGTAGTTCTTACGTGGATGGGCTGTGTAGCCATAGTTTTCGCCGTTTACGATGGTAAGCGGCAATACCCATTTGTTGCTCATGTCGATGCCATTGAAGTTGAATTTTATGTTAAGCAGTCCCACATTCTCGCCCGATGGGATGGTCGTTGTCTCTGGAACAGTGGCATAATCCTTCATGTCGGTGTACCACAGTTCAGTGCGGTTTAAGAAACGGGCTTGGTTTAGCACGTTAAGCGTGTCGCCATCGTGCGCAACATGCACCGTGATGTTGTTTTCGTTTTGCAATGAACCGCTAACGATTACGGGCAGCTGGTAAGACGAAAGGCCGCTACCCTCGACAAAAGTCTTGTCGGCATTGCGCCTGCTGTAAGGCACATAAACGTTGGTAACGCCTAGTTTGCCAAGCGGTGCGCGGAAACTAACGTACTGCGTGTATTGCTCTTCTTTCCATTCGTCGTTACAGGCGGTAAGCGTGGCGAGTGCGCTTGCGAGCATCGCCGCATATATCGGAAGATGTTTTACTTTCATTTTTTTGTCACTTAAAGGGTAGGTTAATCGTTGTAGGTCCATCCTGGGTTCTGTGTCAGGCGCGAGTTATGTTTCAGTTCGCTGTGGCGGATGGGCCAAAAGTACATCTTGTCTGAGAATGTGCTGCGCAGGTTGTTGATGGGGATAACCTGTTGGAACTCTGCTGCGTGGTTGGCATCCATCATTACGTTGCAGCCATAAATGCGTTGGTTCAGTTCTCGTGGCGCGTCTTTCCAGCGGCGCAGGTCGAAGTAACGCTTGCCCTCGCCCATGAATTCAATCATGCGTTCGCGTTTAATTTTGGCGCGCAAGAGGTCTTTGTTGGCATAGACGTCTGTCGAATAGTCGGGCACTCCGCCGCGTATGCGTATGGGGTGTATGCCTTTTTGTATCTCGGCAATGTCGCGGCGAACGTTGTAAGTGGTGCTTTCGTCCCACGATGGGATGGTGTATGTGCCATCAAGCTCGTTGAGCGCCTCGGCGTAGAGCAAAAGTATGTCGGCATAGCGAATGGCGGGTTCGGCCCTGTTCTTGATGTTCTTATAGTCTTCGCGGTCGGGAACGTCGGTGGGATTGACGTACTTTTTCACGCTGATACCCGTGCGGAGGTAGAACTGCGAGTTGTTGTAGCCGTTGCCACTACCGCGATAATAGAAGGTTTGGCGGTTGTGGTGGGTGTTTTCGGGGTCGCCCAAATACTCCCAAACAGAGCCGTTATAGCCCACCGAGGCGTAGAAACGCGGTTCGCGGTTGGCATATTGTAACGACACGTTGGCGGCCAAGGGCTTGTATTTTCCGCGGCGATAGTCGCGTGCGGTGGTAAATCCTTTGAGACGTTCAGCACCGTTCCCGCCGTTCAGCTCGCTGTCTTTGCCAGGACAGTCGGTGCCGTCGTTCATATAATAGGCGTCTACCATCTTCTGGGTAAGGCCATGTGTGTTCCATCCGCCAAAGTCGCGAGGCATGGAATGGCGTGCAAACGACATCATGCTGTGGTTTATGCGTGTGGCATTTTGGTCTATACGCGAGAATATGAGTTCGGGATTGTCTTCTGGAGCAACGTCTCCGTTGAACAAAACACGGTAAGACTTGAAGGGGTCGATGTTTTTCCAGCCCGTTGGCCAGTCGCTTTGGGCAAATTGGCAAGTGGAGTCGGCCGGTACGATGGTGGCCGGGTCGCCTGCTGCATCTGTTGTGCTGAACGAGGCATGATAGAGGTCGTACACACCAAGCTGCATAACGTCTTTGCAGGCAGCGGCGGCGCGCGCCCATTTCTCTTCTTGATAGTCGGTGTTGAGCAATGTCCGGCCTTTGTCGTCTACCAGCTGCTTGGCGTAGGCATCGGTGTTACCGTTGGCCAACGGACTGGCAGCGAAAGCCAATGCAAGGGCACGTGTGGCCAGGCAAGCACCCTTTGTGGGGCGTGCGATGTTTTCGCCGTCGCGCCTAGTGTATTGTATTTCCTTGGCGGCTTGCACCATTTCGCGGCTAATATAGTTGGCCACCTCTTCGTACGAGCTGCGCGGCGTGGCTATCTGTTCGTAACTAAGGGTGTAATCAACGCCTTCGTCGGGCATGATTGGCACAGGACCGTAACGGCGGAGCAACAGCCAATAGAAGTAAGCGCGCACAAAACGTGCCTGCCCTTTAAAGTCGAGCCGTTCTTTTTCGGTCATTTCGGTGTTCCTGTAAATGTTGGCGATGAACACTGAGGCCTGATAAATGCCCTTGTAACACATTGTCCAGCCTTGGTTAAAGTCGTTTTCGTCGTATTCGCCTTGCATGAACGTGTTGTACGAAAGCTCATCAGCCTCCTTTGAGTCGTAGTTAACGTCGCGGTCGCCATAGTACATGTCGTCGGCGAAGGTAAACGAATTGGTTTCTTTCTCCTTGCCAACAACGTCGGCGTTCTCGTCTTTCAAGAACAAATAGGCGTATGCAAGCCATTGCTGGGAACGTTCCCTGCTGGTGAAAACTTTTTCAATCGTGATGCGGTCTTCAAAATATTTGTCGGAGTCCAGATAGTCGTTGCAAGCAGCGGAGAGCGTTCCGATGCCCACAGCCAACGTTATCAGGGCTGTATTTTTACGTTTCATGATGTGTATGCTGTATATCTGTGATTATAAACTAATTTGAATGCCTGCCGTAAACGAGCGGGTAATAGGGTACTCCTCACCCCGTTTTTCGCTTTTGAGTTCGGGATCCCAAAGTTTGAAAGCCGACCAAGTGATGAGGTTTTGGCCCGAGATGTAGATGCGCACGTTTTCTAAGTGTATGGTGTTGACTAGCGGTTTAGGCAGCGTGTAGCCAATATCAAGGTTTTTGAGGCGCAAGAAACGGCCGTTGCGCAACCAATAGCTGGATGCCTGCTGGTTGTTTTCGTTGTTGCCATAACTCAAACGTGGGTAGGGCGCGTTGGGATTTTCGGTATCCTTAGTACCTGAAATGTCGGATGAAATCCATCGGTTGTCGGTCACGCCTTTAAGGATATTTCCCCAACGACCACTGCTGAAAGCATTAATTGTGCCTCCATTGATGAGGAATGTGTACTTGCCAGCACCTTGGAAGTGGAAATTAAGATCGAAACCGCGCCAGCTAACAGATGCTCCAAGGCCGTAAATGAGGCTAGGAGTGCTGGTTGCACCTATGGCAACGCGGTCTCCTTTATCCACCACACCGTCACCGTTAACATCCTTATATTTGATGTCGCCAGGCTGAACTGCTCCCCAACTCTGCTTGGGCGAATTGCGAATGTCATCGTAATCGCGGAAAAGGCCTTGTGCGATAAGCCCCCTTTGTTGATCAACGCGGTAGCCTTTTTCGTATTGATAGGCGTAAACGTTGTTCTCATCATCGCGTTCAAGAATGGTATTTTTGCTATAAGTGATGTTTCCGCGCACCGTCCAGTTTACCTCCCCGATGCGGTCTTTGTACTGGAAGTTGCCGTCGAAACCACTAGATTTTACTGCACCGACGTTTGCCCACGGGTGGCTTTCAAGCCCTGTGATATCGGGTAGGAAGTTGCGTTGCATAAAGATGCCCGTTCTTTTCTCGTAGAAATAGTCCATCGTGAGCGAGAATCTATTGTTAAACGCAACGAAATCAAAGCCAACATCCGTTTTGCGAGCAATCTCCCATGTTACGTTTGGTGATGCCATTTGCGTGTAGTGCATGCCTTGGGTGAGTTTAGAGGCGAGTTCCGAACCCCAGTAATAGCCAATCTTTTCCTTGTCTTTATTCCAGGTGAGGTCAATGTTATAAAGGTACGGAAAACGGTTCTTTTCCGTCTTGTCGTTGCCCACCTTACCCCACGAATAACGTAATTTGAACATGTTGAGCCATGGTAATGCCTTCTTAATGAAAGGTTCTTCGGCAACGTTCCATGCCAGAGAGAAGGCAGGGAAGAAACCAAAGCGATGGTGGTCGGCAAAGTTTTCGGAGCCATTGTAGCCGAAGTTAAAGTCGGCGAAATAGCGAAAGGCGTAGTTATAGGTAATCTGCCCCGCAATGCCTTGGTTCTTTTGGCTGACGGAGTTTTTGATATCTGTGCCGATATCTTGTGTTTGTATTCGCTCGTCTTGCGTAAAGCGAGCGATGGCACTCAAGTTATGCTGCTTGTCGAAGGTACGATTCCAACGCAACAGAGCCTCCAAAAACTCGTGGCGCGAACCTTCTCCGCCCGCCTCTTGGGTCATGGGTGTCTCGTTTAAAAGCTTTTCCCAAATGATGTTACCTTGTGAATCGCGGCTGTTGGCGCGATACATGGCTGGCCTAAGGCGATGATAGATGTGGTTTTTATTGTAGGTGTCGTACCCGAATCGACCCGTAAACGATAGACCACGGGTAACGAAGTCCATATTTTGATCTACTGTTACGTTCGTCTGAATGTTGTTGTCCCATTCTTGGTTGTAACCGGTGCGTGTGGCCGAAACCCAGGGGTTCATTTGCTCTTCCTTGTTACCGTATGCAGGGACATAACCATTAGAATAGAGTGCGGGAGAACTTAGGGCATTAAATCCAAAGAGTTCGCTCCACGCATGTTCATCGCCAAGCCCAGGACTGTTGCGTTTGTTGAGGTTGCCCGATACTCCCAGCTTGATGATTGTTGTGGGCGTAACGTCTATGTCTACGTTCATGCGATAGTTCCAACGTTTATAGTTGGCATTGGTGTCGTATTTATTGCGTAGCGTTTCATCGGTATTGTACATCCCTTGGTCTTCCACATACGAGAGGGAAACAAAGTAACGGGCCGTGTTTCCGCCTCCACTCATGCTCAAATCGGCACGATAGCTCATTGCGCCGTCTTTGAGAAGCAGTTTAGACCAGTCTACGTTGGGGTAGAAGTCGGGGTCTAGTCCCGATCTGATAAGTGCCAACTCTTCGGGCTGATACTGTGGAGGGAGGTTGCGCGTTATGCGTGCCTCGTTCAGCAGGGAGGCGTATGTGGGCGCATCTACAAACTTCGGGGTGATGGTTCGGGTGTTATACGAAGTCTCGGCTTTGGCATTGATGTTTATCTTTCCTGCCTTACCATGCTTGGTGGTGATAAGAATTACGCCGTTGGCACCCTTCGAACCGTAGATGGCCGTTGCCGAAGCGTCCTTTAATACCGAGAAACTCTCGATGTCTTCAATGTTCAAGTCGTCGATGTTCTTTCGTTCAAAGCCATCGACAAGTATCATTGCATCGGCATTGGCACCAAAGGTCGAGATGCCACGAACCCAAAAGCGCGACGTGTTTTTGCCTGGTTGGCCCGACGATTGCATGGCGATGATGCCCGGCACGTTACCTGCCAAGGCGTTAGTAAAGTTGGATGAGGAGAATTGTTGCATCTGCGAGACGTCCACATTGGTGATGGCTCCCGTCACCGTGAGCTTCTTTTGTGCGCCAAGACCTGTGATAACAACCTCGTCGATGGTGTTAAGCTTCTCTTCAGACATCTGTACATCGATAACCCTTGTATCGCCTTTAACCAGTACACTCATGGGTTTGTAGCCAATGTAAGAGAACACCAGCGTTTGATATTGCTGCATCTTGATGGTGTATTTGCCGTCAATGTTGGTGATGGTACCCAGTCCCTTGGCGTCTTTCACGGTGACACTAACGCCAATAAGGGTTTCTCCCGTGGCGTCGGTCACGGTTCCCGATATTTCCAGCTGTTCTTGTGCGAGCGCGTTAAGGGTGAAGCCGCACAGCATCCAGAATATGATGAATAGCTTTTTCATTGTCTTTAAGACTGTATTAGGCATGTTATTTTTCCATTGAAATGGTGCGTATTTTACGTCCTTCGGTGTCGAGGATGTAGAAAGTGTTGGTGTTTTCGTCGTAGGCAATGCCCGTAGGGCTGCGGAAACGAGCCACTTCGCGCAGGTCACCATCTTCTGTTCCCCATGCGTTTCCATCACCGGCTTGCGACGATGTGCCACGTCCTGCGTAGGTGCGAACAATTCCGTCGGGGGTGAGATAGCGTATGCAGTGGTTTCGGTTGTCGCAGAAGTAGAAGTCGTACACGTCGTCGCGGTTCTCAGTCACGTATCTTTTGTTCTTCACGAAGCAACCTTGGTAGGGCCTATTTACACGTGCGCTGGTGCCAACACCGTCTACCCAGCCGTCGTTTCGTGCTTGTCCGGCCACAACGTATGGTGGAGCGAAGCTCTTGGTGGTTTCGTTATAGTCTGAACGGAGTATGTAATGCTTATTGACAACCACAATATAGCAGTACTTGCCAGTGGGATGGATGAAGATTTTGAACTCCCAACTCACGTCTTGAATAGTGAACAGCTCCTTAAAGTTTCCGTCGGTCCAGTTGGGATACCATGTTCCGCTACTTGCAACGGTGTTGAAATAGTTGTTCATATCTAAACGAAAGACTTGCCCGCGCTCGTAACTGTTGAAGTAAAGTTCGCCGTTTATTGGGTGCACGGCAGCCCCATTACACTGCTTGTAGGCAGCTAAGATTTGCGATTTAGAGGCATCGGTGAAGGTGCCGTCTGCGTTTCGCTTCACAATCCACACGCTAGGGCTCTGCAGCTGGCGGTCGTCGCGGTCGGTAGAGATGAGCATATATTGACCGTCGAGCGAAAAATCGATGGAGCGTAGCCTGTGGTTGTCGAACTTAGACATAGAGAGGATGGTTTTTACTTCTTTCTTTTCAAGGTCGAGTGCTTGTATGCCATGTGCGTTTTCATCGTAAACGGCATACAGGATGTTGTGGTTTAGTGGGTCGAAGGTAAGGCATCCCTCGCCAGCGAAGCCCGTAGCCGTGTCGAAAGGCCCGTCGTGCCAACCTTGATCGTCAAATTGGTTGCGTACGCCACTGAGCGATCCCACCACCATTTTTCGTTCGTAGCTGAACTTGCTGTTGGCCGTTGCGCTCTGTTCGTTGGCCGTTTTACCGCCAACAGATACCACAACCTCGCCCGAATAGGCCTTGGCAGGCACCAGGCAATATAGGCAATCGTTCTTAACACTGATAAGAACGGCGCGCTGCCCGCCAATGATAACCTTGACGTTGTCCGTGTCGTTGCCGAAATTACTGCCGTAAACCACCAGCTTTTGGTCCACTCCACCAGCCTTGGGGATGAAGTCTGTCACGGTGACAGGTTGGGAAGGGTCGTACTTCCCAGAAGAATTGTTGGCGTCATCACTATGGCATGCCGACACGCAAGCAACGAAAATCAGCATGGCTATCCATGCTAATCTTTGGCCATAGATGCTTAGATTATTTTTCTTCATAAATATATTGTATTTTAATTCTTATTTCCACTTCACGGTATTATATCCTTTCGAAGGGCTATTTTCCCGATATATAATTTGGTAAATTCAACAGCAAAATTAGTGAGAAATGTATTGTTGGGATAAAACAAACCATTCAAAAGATAAAAGAAACAGGGCATTGGCGTGTTTTTTAGCGGGTAAATGCAAGGAACATGGAATGAGAATTGGCATTGTTCGCTAAAAAAGATATGGAATTGGCATGGCATTATTATGGCGTATCTAACGGTAAAGTGGCGCTTGTTAAGAAAAGACGGAATGCCGTTTTTGTGTCGTTCGTTGGCCTACCAGCCTTTGGTAGTGGCAGTACAAGCGGTTTGTAGTGTGGCTACAGATGCTTTGTAGTGACAGTACAAGCGGCTTGTAGTCGCCGTACAAAGGCCTTTGTACGGTGGAAAGGTTTATTAAATGCTGTTTGAAGGCTTATTGTGCACATTACATGCAGGGTGCTAACGAGGCACTGTATCTGATTTTTAACAGGCCAAATTGCACGAAAAGGGCCAAGGCTAAACGTGAACGCGTTTGAGCCTTGGCCACTAAAAACAATTAAGGCTGGTTCTAAAAATTCCACGCAAGCGTTCATTTCCTTTTTATTATTTAG
>CAJPTO010000058.1 GCA_905373605.1 uncultured Prevotella sp. | reverse complement strand
TTGCAGGTAGAGAGCAGCCGTGGAAGGGTCGACAATTGTGCCTGCACCAAGTGCCAGTTCAGGGCATTCTTGCCGTGCCCATTTCACCAATTGTCCGAACACTTCATGTGCGAAGTCGCCCCTGCTGGTAAACTCGAACACCCTTACGCCCCCTTCATAACAAGCCTTAACCACTTGCTTGGCCGTTTCGAAACTGGCATTATAATACACTGGCACAAGGCCTGTGGCGGCTATTTTCTGCATAACAGCAGTCTTATCAAACTTTGCCATATCATTAACTTAAATACTTACAAGCCCATAAACTCACAAGCTCATAATCTTTTCAACTCACAAACTCATAAACTCACGAGCTCAAAATCTTATCAACTCACAAACTCAAGCGTTCACATTCACCTTTGCACCCTTCCGCTTGCGTTGCCTTTCACCAAGTTTTCCACCTCATCGGCCGACACGAGGTTGAAATCGCCGTACACCGTGTGCTTCAAAGCCGAAGCAGCCACGGCAAACTCCAGTGCTTCGCCTGGCGTGGGCTTTGTCAACAAGCCGTGTATCAGCCCGGCGGCAAAGCTGTCGCCACCGCCAATGCGGTCGATGATGGGGTTGATGTCGTAGTGGCGGCTCTCGTAAAAGTGCTTGTTGTCGTAGATTAAGGCCTTCCAGCCGTTGTGGCTTGCGCTGAACGACTCGCGAAGTGTGGACACAACATAGCGGAAACCAAACTCGTGCGCCATCTGTTCGAATATGCGGTGGTAGCCTTCGGCTCCGGTTTTTCCGCCTTCAACATCGGCATCGGGCTTAAATCCAAGGCAAAGCAGAGCATCTTCTTCGTTGCCAATGCACACATCCACATGCTGCATCAGCGGCCGCATCACGCTGATGGCCTGCTCTGAAGTCCACAGTTTCTTGCGATAGTTAAGGTCTACGCTCACCATCAGTCCGTGTCGGCGTGCCGCCTCGCAGGCCTGCCGCACCATTTCGGCGGCATTGTGGCTCAAAGCTGGCGTTATGCCGCTCCAATGAAACCATTGTGCGCCTTGCATGATAGCATCAAAGTCGAACTCTTCTGTCTTTGCTTCGGCGATGGCCGAGTGTGCGCGGTCGTAAATAACCTTGCTGGGCCGCATGGCAGCACCCGTTTCGGCATAATACAAGCCCACCCTGTCGCCTCCGCGCACGATGTGGCTAGTGTCTACGCCATAACCTCGCAGGGCATTAACGGCAATCTGCCCTATCTCGTGCTGGGGCAGCTTGCTCACAAAGCAGGCATCGTGGCCATAGTTGGCCAAGCTCACGGCCACATTGGCTTCGCCTCCGCCTGGCACAATGTTGAAATGCTGGGCTTGCACAAAACGTTCGTTGCCTTCGGGCGACAGGCGAAGCATGATTTCGCCCAATGTTATAATCTTAGACATGGTTCTTACTTTTTTCGTTGTTTGTGTTGGCAAAGTTAATTAAATATGGTGCACCCGATGTCCGTTCATCGTTCATTCTCGGCCAAACATCGTTAATTGGTTGATTTACGCACATCTTTTACCGATTATTGTCACTCAAAACGGCTCGAACCTGCTAACTTTGCATCATAACGCTAAGCAATCGCAACAACATTACACAAAGAAACAAAAATAAAAAACCAAGCAAGATATGAACGTATTCAATTACATCATCCAGCTGGGAGCATCGGTGATGATGCCTATCATCTTCACCGTCATCGGCCTTTGCATCGGGATGAAGTTTGGCAAAGCACTGAAGTCGGGCCTATACGTGGGCGTGGGCTTTGTTGGGCTAGGCATAATAACGGCCCTTCTCACCGACAACTTCAAAGATCCGCTAAAAGCCATCGAGAGTCTTTTCAGCCTTAACCTCAGTGTTTTCGACATGGGGTGGCCAGCTGCGGCCGCTGTGGCCTACAACACGGCAGTGGGCGCATTGATAATCCCCATTTGCCTGGGCATCAACTTTTTGATGGTTGTCACCAAAACCACGCGAACGGTGAACATCGACCTGTGGAACTATTGGCATTTCGCCTTTATCGGTGCGGTGGCTTATTTTGTTTTCGACCAAAGCTTGGTGTGGGGCTACTTCGCGGCCATCATCTGTTATGTGATAACCCTTGTCTTGGCCGACCTAACGGCCGAACGGTTCCAGCGTTTCTACAATCTCCCCGGCATATCCGTGCCGCAACCCTTCTGCCAGAGCTTCATGCCGTTTGCCATTGTGCTTGGTTGGCTGCTCGATAAGATACCAGGGTTCAGCAAACTCAACATTGATGCCGAGGGAATGAAGAAACGCTTCGGCGTTTTAGGCGAGCCATTGGTGCTGGGTGTCATCGTGGGTTGCGTCATTGGCATCGTTGCCAAGTGCAATGTAAAGGGCGTGTTGGTGCTGGGCGTAACGATGGGAGCCGTCATGGAACTCATTCCGCGCATCACCAAGTTGTTCATCGATGGCTTGATGCCCATTTCTGAACGCACTAAAGAAGTGGTAGACCGCCGCTTTAAGGGCCGAAAGGTGCACATAGGCATGTCGCCCGCACTGGTTATTGGGCATCCCACGGCCTTGGTTTGCACGCTCTTCCTCATTCCCACCTACATCATCATGGCCGTATTGCTGCCTGGCAACGAGTTTTTGCCCTTGGCATCGCTTGCCGGAATGTTTTACCTCTTCCCCATGATGTTGCCCTACACCAAGGGCAATGTGGTGAAAACGTATCTCATTGGCATTGTGGCATTGGCGTTGGGACTATGGTTTGTCACCGACATGGCACCCGATTTCACCAGGGCAGCCTCGGCTGTCTACGCCCAAACACAAGACAAGGCCGCCCATGTGCCCGAGGGATTTATGGCCGGCAGCATGGATTTTGGCAGCTCGCTCATCGGTTATGGCATCTATGCACTGGCTAAATACGGCAAGTTCATCGGTGCTGCGGTGCTTTTGGTCATTGCATTTGTGCTGATGATGGTTAACCGCAGGCGCATCGTGGCCGACGAAAGGGCGGCCAAGGCCACCAGCTGACAGGCTGCTTACACATCGTTGATAACTAAAAACAGAAAACATAATGAAGAAAACAATTCTTATTGCCGCACTGATGGTCTGTGGCCTTGCGGCGAAAGCCCAATGCGGATGGACGGGTTACGAGGTGAAAGCCGAGAACGGCTACACCAATTACAACGTGCGGCACGCATCCAACCCCAAAGACGCACGACATTACGACACCCAACGCCTGCGCGGAGAGTACCTCATGGAGAAGGTTTTCGCTCCAGGAGAGGTAAATTGGACCTATACAATGTTCGACCGCTTTCTCATTGGTGGCGCACAACCCACGGCAACGCCGCTGAAACTCACTTCCATTGCGCCCCTCTATGTGGATGAGAGTAAGGGCGACAATGGCCGAAACCTGCTGGACAACCGCGAGCTGGGCATCATCAACGTTGGCGGCGAGGGCACTGTGACGGTGGATGGGAAAAGCTATAACCTGGCTTTTCAAGAGGCCTTGTATGTGGGTAAGGGTGCAAAAGACATCACCGTGGCAAGCAAAAACGCCGCACAACCCGCCAAGTTCTACATGAACTCGGCTTGTGCGCACCAAAAGTTCCCCACAAAGAAAGTGAGTCTTAAAGATGCCAACAACATCAAAGCCGGCACGATGGCCGAGAGCAACGACCGCGTGATACACCAAATGATTATCGATGGCGTGGCTGGCGTGCGCACTTGCCAACTGCAAATGGGCATCACCGAGCTTAATGTGGGCTCTGTATGGAACACTATGCCGGCACATACCCACCTGCGACGTATGGAAGCTTACTTCTATTATAAGGTGCCAGAGGAACAAAAGGTGTGCCACATCATGGGCGAACCGCAAGAAACACGCAACATTTGGATGAATAACGAACAGGCAGTTATCAGTCCTGAGTGGAGCATTCATTGCGCTGCAGGCACCAGCAATTACACTTTCATCTGGGGCATGGCTGGAGAAAACCTCGTTTATCGCGACATGCAGGTGACAAAGATACCCGACTTGAAGTGATTGTCGTGGAGATTAAAGGGGGATGTTTTTTTAGGAGTAAAGTAATAAGTAGTAAGGTAGTAAGGAGTAAGGAGTAAGGTAGTAAGGAGTAAAAGTAGTAAGTAGTAAGTGGTAAGTAGTTAAGGCGAGAAGCCAAATGTCTTGTTAACTCGTCAACTTGTTAATTCGTTAACTCATCAACTTGTTAACTCGTCAACTCGTCAACTTGTGAACTCGTCAACTTGTGAACTTGCCAACTCATTACCTCACCAACTCATAAACGCAAACACAAATGATAAATTTCTCTCTTGAGGGCAAAGTGGCCCTCGTAACAGGCGGAGCATACGGCATTGGCTTCGCAATGGCACAAGCTTTTGCCGAAGCGGGTGCACGCATCGCATTTAATTGCCGCAACGAACAACACTTGCAACAGGCCCTTGCCGACTATAAGGCCAAAGGCATCGAAGCAAAGGGATACATTGCCGACGTAACCAGCGAGCAACAAGTGGCACAACTGGTGGCAAACGTTGAAAACGAACTGGGAACGATAGACATCTTGGTGAACAACGCCGGCATCATCAAACGCATTCCCATGACAGAGATGAGCGTAGACGACTTTCGACAGGTGGTTGACACCGACCTTACCGCGCCTTTCATCGTGGCCAAGGCCGTTATCCCCGGCATGATGCGCAAGGGACACGGCAAAATCATCAACATCTGCTCGATGATGAGCGAGCTGGGACGCGAAACGGTGTCGGCCTATGCCGCCGCAAAAGGGGGACTGAAGATGCTCACGCGCAACATCTGCGCCGAGTTTGGCGGATGCAACATTCAGTGCAACGGCATCGGGCCGGGCTATATCGCCACACCGCAAACGGCACCGCTGAGACAACCACAAGCAGATGGCAGCCGGCATCCCTTCGACCAGTTCATCATTTCCAAGACACCTGCGGGGCGTTGGGGCACTCCCGAAGACCTCATGGGGCCGGCTGTGTTCCTTGCCAGCGACGCAAGCAACTTCGTTAACGGCCACATCCTCTATGTAGACGGCGGCATCTTGGCCTACATTGGCAAGCAACCCTAAGTGCACACATATATAATAAGGAGAAAACAGCTATGAAAAGAATTGTCTCGGCCTTGTTTGCCGCCTTGGTTTTGGCTATGGCAACACCGCTACAGGCACAGCCGGGGGCCATCGTCCCAAAGAACATCTATGGCTACCTGTACTGCCACATGAGCCGAAACGGCGAATACACGGCCTTTGCACTTAGTCGTGACGGGCAGAATTGGCACGACTTGAACAACGGACGCGAAGTGTACGACACGCATAAGCTCTCGGCCATAGAGCATGGAGCGCGCGATGCCTACATCGCCAGGGCCGAAAACGGCAAGAGTTTTGTGATGGTGACAACCGACATGCAGGTGGCAGTGAGCCACAAGTGGGACAACTACGGCATTAACCTGCTTAAAAGCGACGACTTGATACACTGGACATCTACCACTTTCGACTTCCGCCGCGGCCCAAGCATCTTCTGCGACCCCAATTCGCCCGACCCTTACAAACAATATGGCACGATACGCCGCGTTTGGGCACCACAAACCATGTGGGTTGCCGACTATTCGTGGCCTGATGGCTCACGTGGGGCCTACTTTGTGTACTACTCGATGCTCAACAGCGGTGAAGGAGGCGACAAATACGACCGCATGTACTACAGCTATGCCGACCGAACATTCACCAAACTGACCAAGCCGCGCCTGCTTTTCGACTGGGGTTACGCCACCATCGATGCAGACATCAACTATGTTCCTGCCGATGGCATGTACCACATGCTGATAAAAAAAGAGGGAGGGAAGCGTGGCATCTTCACAACAAAGGCGAAAAGCCTTACCGGACCGTGGCCCGAACCCAACGAAACCGACTATGTGAGCTTCGAAGGCAACAAACTAACCGAGGGTTCGTCGGCATTCAGGATTGCTGGCGAAGAGGGTTGGCGCGTGGGTTACGTGGAATATTCGTCCAGTCCCACTAAGTATCGCATCTGCAAAGCCGACAAATACCTGTCCAACTTCAACAGTCCTGAAGACATGAAAGGCGTTTCGGCCCCACAGCACGGCTCTTTCGTGCCGCTCACAAAAGAAGAATATGTGCGACTTGACACATACTGGGCGCAAAAAGTGGCACGCGGCAAACAACAAGGGGCAGAAGCCAGGGCTTATTGGGCCTCGTTGGCATGGAAGATGGCACAACCCGTGCTGGAAAACATGGCAAAGGGCGAGCTGCAAAAGAACATGCTCACCGAATTCAGCCCTTCTTTCGACAACAGGAACAAGAAAGTGCTGTACATGGAGTGCTTCGGACGGCTCATGGCAGGCATCGCGCCTTGGATTTCGCTGCCTGCCGATGACACCGCAGAGGGGAAAAAGCGCGAACAACTTCGCACTTGGGCCTTGCAAGCCTACAAAAACGCCGTGAATCCTAACAATGCCGACTACCTGGGATGGGGATTGGGCGGACAAAACCTCGTGGATGCCGCCTACATTGCCGAAAGTTTCCTGCGTGCTTACGATGCTTTGTGGGTGCCGCTCGATGATGTTACCAAGCAACGCTATCTCAAAGAGTTTCAAAAGCTAAGAAGTATCGACCCACCTTACACCAACTGGCTGCTCTTCTCATCGACAATAGAGAGCTTCATGGCCAAGGCGGGCGGCGAATACGACCAGTATCGCGTTAACTCGGCCTGCAGAAAGATGGAAGAATGGTACATGGGAGATGGATGGTTTGCCGATGGGCCGCACTTCTCTTTCGACTATTACAGCAGCTATGTGTTCCATCCCATGTACCTAGAAACGCTGCAAGCTATGGTAGATGCTAAGGCTAGCACCCGCCTCGACTACAAAAAATATTGGGAAAGGCAACTGGCAAGATGCCAAAAATACAGCATCATACTGGAAAGACTCATCTCGCCCGAGGGCACTTTCCCCGTATTCGGCCGCAGCATCCCTTACCGCATGGCCGCCATGCAGCCCCTTGCGCTCTTGGCTTGGTACAAAAAAATGCCACGGGAACTGAGCAAGGGACAGGTGCGCGCAGCATTAACTAAGGTGATGCACCGCATGTTCGATGCGCAAAACAACTTCAACAAGGGCGGATTTCTCACCATCGGATTCTGCGGACACCAGCCAAACACCGCCGACTGGTACACAAACAACGGGTCGCTTTACATGACTTCGCTGGCATTTATGCCACTTGGACTATCGCCCGACGACCCCTTCTGGACAGACGAAGACCAGCCCTGGACACAGGTTAAGGCCTGGAACGGCATGGATTTCCCTAAAGACCACCTTTGGAAAGACAAGATACAAACTAACGACAAGTGGTGATATGAATATGATTAAGCTTTTAATTTCCCTCGTAAGTCTGGCACTTTGCACCACGATGGCTAAGGCACAGACCGACACACAGCAGCTAAAGGCGGTGGAAAACACCATCGCCCTGGCCAACGACTATTGGCAAAACAACAACCAATATACCACACCTGCCTTCTGGAACTGGGCCGCTTACCACACCGGAAACATGGAAGCCTACAAGCTTTTCGCAAACGAAATTGCCACAACGGCAACGAAACAGAAGGCTAACACGTGGCTGAAATACTCTGAAAACTGGGCAGAACACAACCATTGGAGCGGTGCAACGGAGAAAGACAAAAGCAAGTGGCTGTACAAAAAATACGGCGAGGGGCAGGATTACGTGCTCTTCGGCGACTGGCAAATTTGTTTTCAAACCTACATCGACCTATATAACCTTAAGCCCAACGCCAAAAAGGTGGCGCGAGCTAAAGAGGTGATGAACTTCATTGCCGACTCTAAGGCCAACGACTATTGGTGGTGGGCCGATGCGTTGTACATGGTGATGCCCGTAATGACCAAGATGTACAAGCTCACGGGGCAAGAAAAGCACCTTGACAAGCTTTATGCCAACACCCTTTATGCAGACAGCATCATGCTGGATGCCGAAACGGGACTTTATTTCCGCGATGCACGATATGTGTTCCCCAAACACAAAGCGGCCAATGGAGGTAAGGATTTCTGGGCTAGGGGCGATGGATGGGTGCTTGCCGGACTGGCAAAAGTGTTGCAAGACATGCCCAAAACCTACAAGCACCGCACCTTCTACGAGAAAAAATTCAAACGCTTGGCACAGGCCGTTGCTGCATGTCAGCAACCAGAAGGCTATTGGACGCGATCCATGCTCGACAAAGACATGGCCCCAGGACCTGAAACGAGCGGCACGGCTTTCTTCACTTACGCCTTGTTTTGGGGCATCAACAACAATCTGCTTTCAGAAACCGACTTCCTTCAAGCGGCTTCGCGCGGCTGGACTTACCTTGCAAACACGGCCTTGCAAAGCGATGGAAAGGTGGGTTTTGTGCAACCCATTGGCGACAGGGCCATTCCCGGGCAAACCATCAACCAAGTATCGCAAGCCGATTTCGGCGTTGGGGCTTTCCTCTTGGCCGCATGCGAATATTACCGTTGGCTAAAATCAAAGGCCAACAACGCACCAACAGCCGCCATAACCATCAGCAATCCTTCGTCCACAACCCGGCAACAGGTGGTGGAGGTGGATGCTTCTAGCCTACGCCGCACATTGGGAATAGCTTCTGATGTGCCGTTGGTGGTGAAGAATGCGGCAGGGCAAGAATTGGATGCGCAAGTCACTTTCGACAACAAACTGCTTGTAGACGTCAGCGTCTTGCCGCAAAACAGCATCGCCGTTTATGTTTCAGCGGGATGCCCAAAGGCCATGAAGAGCAAGGTGTATGGTGCAGTTTACCCCCAACGCAAAGACGACTTGGCTTGGGAAAACGACCGCTGTGCATACCGCGTTTATGGTCCGGCCTTACAACGAACGGGCGAAAAGTCGTTCGGCATCGACGTTTGGGTGAAGAATACGCCTGAACTTGTACTAAACCAACGTTACGAAAAAGACCGCCAAAGCAACCAAGACGCATGGCCCATCGAAGCGAAAGGACGAAAGGCAGAGGCTCATTTCTTCCATGCCAACGGCTCTTTTCATCTCGACCACGGCAATGGCATGGACGCTTACAGCGTGGGAGCGACCCTGGGTTGCGGCACACCCGCACTCATCGACGGCAACCGCTTCATCCTTCCTTACTGTTATACGCACTACGACATCCTAGACAATGGTCCATTGCGCTTCACCGTGCGGCTTGACTATGGCCGCAACGCCGACGGCATAACCGAACACCGCACGATAAGCCTGGACAAGGGTAGCCATTTCAACAAAATAACCGTACAATACGATGGAATGGCGCGCCCCATGACCTTTTGTGCTGGGCTGGTGCTTAATGGTAACGGGAAACAACAGCAAGGTGACAACTGGATAACCTACGCCGACCCCACCGATAACCCTCGTGTGCATGGCTCGGAGATATATGTGGCCACGCTGTTCCCCTTTAATAGCGTGGACATACGTACATCGCCCGATGGCAAAAACGCCATTGGTTGCATCGAAAACTACAAAGGCCAACCCCTAACCTATTATGCAGGCGCGGCATGGAGCAGGGCCGACATGCCCAACTTCAACCTTTGGAACACGTATGTGGCCCAATGCGTCGCCAACCTTCAAACGCCGTTAACCATAACCGTGAGCAAACAATAGTTCTTTCGAATAAAGAAACCTGAAAAGCGTTAGCCAGAGGAGAATGAAAGCAGAATTTCTGCAAGAAGATAATGAAAAAGCGGGATGACCATTTGTGGCCATCCCGCTTGCTATTTGTTTGTTTCTGCGTGCCGACTAATGGCTACACGTGGGGTTCCAAGGCTTCAGTTGGGTGAAAAAGTCGTTGCCCTTGTCGTCTACGAGGATGAAGGCAGGGAAGTTTTCCACACGTATCTTCCACACGGCCTCCATGCCAATCTCGGGAAATTCCACGCATTCGATGCTCTTGATCGAGTTTAGTGAGAGCACAGCAGCAGGTCCGCCGATGCTTCCGAGGTAAAATCCGCCATGTTTTTTGCAAGCATCGGTAACGGCTTGTGTGCGGTTCCCTTTGGCAATCATCACCATCGAGCCGCCATGATCTTGAAATTCGTCCACGTAAGGGTCCATACGGTTGGCCGTTGTTGGGCCCATTGAACCGCAAGGAAGGCCTTCAGGAGTCTTGGCAGGGCCAGCATAAAGCACGGGATAGTCCTTAAAATACTGTGGGAGGTCGCCCGTTTCGTCCAGCCGTGCCTTGAGTTTGGCGTGCGCGATGTCGCGAGCCACGATGATAGTTCCGTTAAGGCTCAAGCGCGTAGACACGGGATACTTGCTCAATTCCTTGAGAACCTCGGCCATTGGCTTGTCCAGGTCAATCTTTATGCCGCCTCCTTCGCCTGCATGGCGCATCTCTTCGGGAATGAGTTCGCCGGGGTTGTCGTCCAGTTTCTCAATCCAGATGCCATCTTCGTTAATCTTTGCCTTGATGTTTCTGTCGGCCGAGCAGCTCACACCCATGCCAACAGGGCACGATGCACCATGCCTTGGCAGGCGTACCACGCGCACATCGTGGGCGAAATACTTGCCGCCGAACTGTGCACCAAGACCAATCTTGTGAGCTTCGTCCAGCAAAAGTTTCTCCAATTCGATGTCGCGGAAGGCGCGACCTGTTTCATCTCCTGTTGTTGGGAGCGAGTCGTAATAGTGGGTTGAGGCCAATTTCACGGTGAGAAGGTTTTTCTCGGCGCTCGTTCCACCGATGACAAAGGCGATGTGATACGGCGGACAGGCTGCTGTTCCAAGACTTTTCATCTTGTCGATGAGGAAAGGAACGAGCGTACCAGGGTTTTGCAGCAGGGCTTTTGTTTGCTGGTAGAAGTAGGTTTTGTTGGCCGATCCACCGCCTTTCACCACACAAAGGAAGCGATATTCTTCTCCTTCGGTGGCTTCGATGTCAATTTGCGCAGGCAGGTTGCAGCGTGTGTTCACCTCATCGTACATGTTGAGGGGCGCGTTCTGCGAATATCGCAGGTTTTCTTCGGTGTAGGTTTTGTAAACACCTTTAGAAAGAGCCTCTTCATCGCAGAAGCCCGTCCACACGTGTTGTCCTTTTTCGCCGTGGATGATGGCCGTTCCTGTGTCTTGGCAGAACGGGAGCTTGCCTTTTGCCGCCACTTCGGCATTGCGCAGGAAGGTTAGTGCCACGTACTTGTCGTTGTCGCTTGCTTCAGGGTCGTGAAGTATTTTCGCTACTTGTTCGTTGTGTTCGCGCCTCAGCAGGAAGTTGACGTCACGGAAGGCGGTGTTGGCGAGCATGGTGAGGGCTTCGGGCGACACTTTGAGTATCTTGTTGCCTTCAAATTCGCTAACCGATACGCCGTCTTTGGTGAGTAAGTAATACTCTGTTTCGTCTTTGCCTAGCTGAAACATGGGCGCGTACTTAAAATCTGGTGCTTTTGCCATAATGTTTTTATTTTTAGTTCGTGAGGGATTGAAAGTTAACGAGTTAGCTTTCCAACTCGTTAACTTGTCAACTTGTTAACTTGTCAACTCGTAAACTTGTCAACTTGTTAACTTAAAACTCACCATTAATATCCAAATATCTCTTGTGTTGTCACTTTTTTAATCTTGCCTATTTTCTCCAATCCCTTCATGTCGAGGTTCTTTTCATCGCCAAGAATGAGGTAGCGCAGGGGCTTGTTGGCCATCGATTGCTTTTCGAAGTCGACCATCTCTTTGAGCGTTAGCTTAGGCAGGGCGTTGTATATGCGCTCCTTGATGTCGAAGTCTATACCCAGACGGCGTGCAGCGAGGTAGGCATTGATGATGCCAAACTTGGTGGTTCTCTCGGTGGCAATGCGCTTTATCGATGCTTGTTTGGCCAGTTCGAAAGCCTTTTCGCTTTGCGGCATGTCGTTGATGATGCTGTTAAAGGCGCGCACGCAGTCCATCATCTTGTCGTTTTGGCTGATGATGTTGGCTTGCAGCGACTCTGTTTCGCCTGCTCTTTTGGGGGTTGCATATCGTGCAGAAGCGCTATAAGCCAATCCACGCGTTTCCCTAAGTTCTTGGAAAACGATGCCGTTCATGCCCGTTCCGAAGTATTCGTTGAAGAGATATACGGTGGGCATTTGTTGCAAGTTCCACGGTTTTGCGCTGTTGTTGTAGAGCATCATGTAAATGTTCTTGGCCTCGTAGGGTGCAAGCCACACCTCGTTTTCCTTGGTTTGCACCTCGGTGTAGCGTTTGCCTTGCGGCACATTGGCCAGTGTCTTGCCTGTGGCATGTCCCTCGCCGATGGCTTTCACCAGCTGTTCGGGGGTGGATTGTCCGCAATACAGCACCTCGTGCTTGTAGTTTCTTAGTCCTTTGAGCAGGTTAAGCAGCGTTTGCGGGTTGGTTTTGTCCAGCTCGGCATTGCTCATCACGTTTTGAACCGTGTTATAAGGCCCATAAATGCCGTAGGCAGCAAGGGCCATGAAGTTGGACATTTGGTTGCTTCGGTTGTCTTTGCGCCCTTTCTTCACCAGTTCCACAAGTTGTTTATAGGCTTGGTTGTCTACCTTAGCGTTGGCCAGTAGATGTTCAACCAGCCACAAAGCCTTGGGCATGTTTTCGTTCAAGCCGGTGATGGTGATGTTCAAGTTGTCGCTACCTGCCGTAATGCTGTAGTCGCAAGCCAGCTGATAGAAACGTTGTTTGAGCTGTTCGGGCGACAACTTGTTGGTGCCAAGATAGTCTAGGTATTCTGTTGCGATGTCCAAACGCTTGTCGGCTTCCTTTCCGAAGTTGTAATGGAAGGCCAAAGTGAACAGTCCGTTGTTCTTGTTTGGCACGTAAAGGACGGGCAATCCCCTCTTTGTCTTTGTCTTAACAATGTCTTTGTTGAAGTCCACAAAGCACGGTTGGATGGGTGTTGTCTTGCTGGCGATGATTTCTTTCACGAAGTTGCTTTGCAAATCGCGGTTAGATGGGATGGGGGTTATCTGTGGTTTGTCTATCTTCTTTTGCGTGGTGTCTTCGCCTTGTCGTTTGTAAACCAGCGCATAATTGTTGTTCAGGTGTTTATTTGCAAAAGCAACGATTTGCGCTTTCGTCATTTTCGAGATGCGATCAAGGCGTTCAACCACCGTTTTCCATTCCCAACCCTTGACGAAAGCGTCTACAAACTGGTCGGCAATGTCCTTGTTTTTCTCCAATGCTTGGTAGTATTCCAGCTTCATATTGTTGATAACGGCAGGCAAAAGCTCATCGGGGAAGTTGCCTTTCTTCAGGTTTTCAACCTCTCCCAGCACCAATTGCTTCACCTCATCAAGGCTCTGCCCCTCTTTGGGCATGGCCGAGATGCCCAGCAAACCAAACTCAGCGAGCGACTCGGCGAACGCTCCTCCGCCAAGATACTTCATCTTTTGCGAGAGATTGATGTCCATCAGCCCAGCTTTTCCGTTGCTAAGGATGTTGGCAATCACGTCCAGCGTATCGATTTGTAGCGAGTTACCGCCGTCAAATCCCCACGCCATCATGATGTTTTCGGCCTCTTGACCCATAACAGTGGTGTCGCGCGGAGCTGTTAGCGGCTTTTGTTTGGGGAATTGTGGGAAACTCAAGGCATCGTTGCGCTTCCACTGCCCGAAGTATTTGTCGATGGTGGCGATAACCTTATCGGGTTCCATGTCGCCTGCCATGCAAATGGCCACGTTATTGGGCACATAGTAGCGGTTGAAATAGTTTTTGATGTTAACAATCGAGGGATTCTTCAGGTGTTCTTGCGTTCCGATGGTGGTTTGAGTTCCATAAGGGTGCGTTGGCAGCATCAGTTTGGAAAGTGCTTGCCACTCTTTGTTGCCGTCGCGTGTCAGTCCGATGTTGTATTCCTCGTAAACAGCCTCCAACTCGGTGTGAAAACCACGTATAACCATGTTTTGGAAGCGGTCAGCTTGTATCTTCGCCCAGTTATCCACTTCGTTAGCGGGAATATCTTCTGTATAACAGGTAACATCGTTGCTGGTGTAAGCATTGGTCTTTTTGGCACCTATAGACGACATCAGCTTGTCATACTCATTGGGAATGAAATATTTTGCGGCCAGTTGCGACACGCTGTCAATGCCGTGGTAAGCCCTTTTGCGTTGTTCAGGGTCGGTAAGCGTGCGGTATTTTTCATACCTTTCTTCAATGTCTTTGAGCAGCGGGGCTTCCTTTTCGGCATTTGTAGTGCCGAATTGCTTCGTGCCTTTAAACATCAGGTGTTCCAGATAGTGTGCCAATCCCGTTGTTTCTGCGGGGTCGTTACGGCTTCCTGTCTTCACGGCGATGTAGGTATGTATGCGCGGAGTCTCCTTATTAACGGAGAGATACACGCGCAACCCATTGTCCAACGTGTAGATGCGCGTTGCCGTAGGGTCGCCTTTCACCGTTTGATACTTGTAATCTTTGGCTTGCATGGCTGT
>CAJPTO010000057.1 GCA_905373605.1 uncultured Prevotella sp. | reverse complement strand
TTATACTGATTTTTCTGAAAAAGATAAAAAAGAGGGAAAAGTCTAGATGACTTCAGTATAAGATATATTTGAGGAAGTAAATGCAACAATAGCAAAAGAGGAGCATTTGATATGTCTCCTCTTTTGTTTATGCCAATCTTAATGAAAAAGAACAATGAATTCGTGGTAAAGGAACAATGAACTAGAAAGCGTGTTTGTTTGCAAATCGCGTAATTATCGCTTTCCTGATTTTGTTTCTCGATATCTTAATTCTATTCTTAATTATTGACAAAACAACGTTTCTCCACGTGCGATTCTAGCATTTTTAAGAACCAAAAACCAGCGAAAAGTCTACATTTTACTTATTCTTCAAATGGTTTTTGGGCAAACGGAGGGCATCAAATGGTGCATTTTGCATCGTTTAGCTTCGCTAGATTGTTTGCGATGAGTGTTTTTGAGTCTTTGTTTTTGCCAATTTTCCCACCAATTTAATAGCTTTCAACGTTCCTTTGTCCATCCCAAACAACGCCTTTTCCGTTCGTTTCCCTGCTTTTTGATGCATTTAGCGATGGTTTTTGCATGAAAAAGCACGGCTAAGTGCCGCATTTAGCAAGGCTTTTTCATGCAAAAAGCACGGCTAAGTGGGGCATTTAGGCCTGATTTGTGCCTAAAGGCGTGCTAAAAGCGGCAAAATGGTGGGCTAGATGCCGTCACTAGCCCCTTACTTCACTGTAACAACCCCATGCGAGAATGAATTATTTGCGGCCAATGGGCAAATCGTGGTGCGCGAGGCCAGCCATAATGTTAAAAAACACACTAAATATTTTACATGTTAAGAGCCGACACATGCTGTTTGACAGAAATACAGATTGCTTTGACAGAAAGACATAAGAACATGTCGTTAATGATAAGTAGACAAGTTGACGAGTTAACAAGTGGACAAGTTAACAAGTTGACTAGTTAACAAGTAGGTGGGCGTTGGCCATTATTTCATCCTTTCACCCTTTTGACATAAACACATGTTCTTTTGACAGAAGAACAAAAGGACATGTCGTTAATGATAAGTAGACAAGTTGACGAGTTAACAAGTGGACAAGTTAACAAGTTGACTAGTTAACAAGTTGGTGGGCGTTAGCCATTATTTCATCCTTTCACCTTTTCATCCTTTCACCTTTTCATCCTTTCACCTTTTCATCCTTTCACCTTTTCACCTTTTCATTCTTTCACCTTTAAAAGGTTTTTAGCACGAAAGTCACAAAGCATTTCACTCCCCTCTCCCCTTGGAGAGGGGTTGGGGGTGAGGCTTCTTTTCACCCTTTCACCTTTAACACCCTCACTTCCGCATTCCCCATCTTCTCCACTTCGTGCATCTCCTTATCGAAGAACACACTTTGAATGGCCTTATTGATGATGCCATGTCCCACGGCCAGCACCGTTTGGTTGGGGTATCGTTGTGCAATCATGTCGAGGAAAAGGCGGGCGCGGTGCTTAATGGCTGCTAGCGTTTCCACGTCTTCGGGCCAAACCCTGCCTTTAAGGCTGGGGATGAATGCGCCAGTGAACCCTCCCCAGTCGCGTTCGCGCAGTAAAGGTGTGGTGGCGAAAGGCATGTTGTGTGGTGCGGCGATGATGCGGCAAGTGTGTTCAGCACGTTGCAGGTCGCTGCTTATAAAGGCATCGATGTGCGTTTGGCTAAGTTCGACGGCCAATTTCTCGGCTTGTGCCACGCCCGTTTCGTTCAGTTCGCCTTGCGTTTGCCCTTGAAGTATCTGGTTGGCATTGGCCACTGTTTCGCCGTGGCGCACAAGTAGGAGTGTTGTCATATTGTGAGTTGGTGGGGTTTTTGAGTCTTATTTGAGTTTTTGAGTTGGTAAGTTGGTAAGTTTGGGAGTTGTTGAGTTGGCGAGGTTTGGGTTTATCTGTTTGTGAGTTGTGGGGTGAGTTAATGGTGTTTTGAGTTTATCCGTTCACGAGTCATGGGGTGAGTTGGTGTGGATGTGCGTTGTTCTATTTGTGCCAAACGCACTTCCGATTTACCCCTCAATTGCTAATTGCGCACAAAAGTAACTAAAAATATTGCACCGACAAAAGATAGTTTGTATTTTTGTACACAAGTAAAGGTGCGTTCATTCATCGTTTGTCGAGCCAGTCTTCGCAGAAAGGCTTTCGCTGGCGATAGGGTGGCGGCACCGTTGCAGCTTACTAAACATTGTTGTATATATAATAAGGAATATGAAGACAGTTCAAACATCTTTCATCCGTGCCATCATAGCCGTTGTGGTGGGCCTGTTGCTCATTAAGTATCGCGAAGCCACAGTTACGTGGATAACCATCATCATCGGTGTTTTGTTCGCAATATCGGGCTTAATCTCGTGCATCGTCTACCTAGTGAACCGAAATGCCAAGCCCACGGCCGTTGTAGATGTGGAAGGAAACCCTGTTTCGGTAGACAAACCCGCATTCCCGCTTGTTGGCGTGGGCAGTTTGGTGTTGGGTATAGTCTTGGCCGCGTTCCCAAACATTGTGGTCAATTGGATGGTATACATCTTTGGCGGCATCCTTATTCTAGGTGCTGTGGGGCAATATGTCAGTTTGGCCGGCGTTGTGAAGCTCTCCAAGCTGGGCATCCACTTCTGGCTCATGCCCTCGTTCGTGTTTGTAGTGGGGCTCATCGCCCTGTTCAAGCCCTCGTGGATAGCCTCTGCCCCCTTGTTCTTCCTTGGTTGGGCGATGGTACTTTACGGTGTTGTGGAATGCGTTAACGCCTTTAAGATATTGAACATACACCGCCAAGTGGCGCGAATTGAGGCACAACAGCAGGCCGAAGCAGCAGCGATGGATGCCGAAGCAGAGGAGGTTACTGAGCAAGTTAATGTACCAGCAGCCCCCGGAACGCCTGTAACGACAGAGAATAAAGAAGACGAAGAGGAGAATAACCCCAACTTGGGCGCGGGGATTTAAGGTTTGTTGAATTTCCTTTAGCAGTTCTCGCTTAAACTATCGAGGTTTTAAATGTCAAGATGGCCTCAATGCGTATTGAATTATTGGGAATACATTATGCCGCATTCTTTTTTCTTTATCCTCTTGCAAATTTAAAAATATAGAATTATATTTGCAATGTGAAAATGAGAATTACATATGACGAAGTTGAAGGAAAAGACAAGGGAAGAACTCCTTGCTGGTTTCAAACGTGCAATTGAGCGTAAGAGACAATTTGAGAAGCAAGCACAAGAGGAGTTCGCTGACATGCGTAAACGTGGAGCAGAACTTAAAGGGGCACAATGAAGCCACTTGACATTTCTGCAATTAATATTAATGCGCCATATTCTGTATGGAATGTGGCTAACAACTACTATTTCCGTACGGAAAACGGAGGAATCTATAAGATTGGCTTCATGGACGATGATACTATTTGGAAAATGGGAGCCTACCAGTTTATCATCGTAAATGAAAATTACACTCCATCTCCAAACGATTTCAAATTGCGCGAAACAATCTTATGTGTTCTGGAAGATTTCTTCAAGGCAAATCCGGAAATACTCCTATATCTATGTGAAACAGGTGATGGAAAACAAGCGTCACCCAATAGGCTTTTCGTCAAATGGTTCAAAGAATATGCTAAGAAGCATCTTTACTATTTTGATACCGTGGAAATGGAAGCCGAAGGTATAGATAATTTCGCAGCAATTATTGTACAGAAAACAAACCCTAAACTAAATGAAATTGTCGAAACATTCAACCAAGTGGTTAGAACACTCAGAGATAAACCTGAATAACAATGGAAGAAGATTGAGTGTGATGTGGCATTCATGTCAATCTCTCTCAACACAAGTAAACCCATTGGGCATCCTTTTCGGATGCCTTTTTTCGTCTTTCACACCTACAAATCATCGCTACCCCATCCCCATTCCCACCAAATTTGAAATCCATCAATAGTTATTTAAACCAAATCAACAAGCGAAAAAAGTATAAATATTTTTGTGTTTTCCGCTTTTTAAATTAACTTTGCCGACGACACAACTAAAAATTACAACAATCTTGCATTTGAATAATAAAATATTTTTCAATAAAAGGGGATTAAAAAGCAAAAGGCAGATAATGGCACTGGCTTTCAACGCCCTGTTTACACTTCATACTATGGCGCAAAATTCTGTTTCCATGCAGCGCATGGTGGGCTTTCCCACAGAAGAACAAGGCTACGACAAGGGTGTGTCGGCTTGCTTCTGTGGTGTTGTTAACGGCTATTTATATGTAGCGGGAGGTTGCAACTTCCCGGACAAACCCGTGGCCGAGGGTGGCAAAAAGCGTTTTTATAAGGCCATTTATGCCGCAGAGCTGAATGCCGACAGCGACCGCCTGCAATGGAAAACCGTGGGACAGATGCCCCAAACCGCTGCTTATGGCGTGAGCGTTACTTACAACAACTCGCTGATTTTCGTTGGCGGAAACAACGAAGCGGGCAGTCTTACCACCGCCATTCGCCTTTATCCCACCGCAACGGGCTTGCAACAAGAGACTTTACCCTGCTTACCACAGGCCGTAGACAACATGGCTGGAGCCGTGGTTGGCGACATCTTATACATCGTTGGCGGCAATTGTGAAGGTGTTGCCACGCAAAAGGTGTGGGCATTGAACCTTAAAAAAGCAGCTAACGAGGGTTGGAAAGAAGTTCCTGCCGTGCCTGGCGTAGCCCGTGTTCAGCCCATTGCCGCTCCCTTGGAAGGCGGTTTGCTGGGTGTTTGGGGCGGATTTGAACCCAAGTCTGACGAGAGGCCAGCGCAGTTGGCCATGAATGGTGCCAGCTATAACGCCGGTTGCGACTCGTGGACGCCGCTTCCCGTACCCACGGATGCCGCTGGCGAGGAGGTGTTTACTGGCGGAGCAACAGCCATTGCCACACCCGAACGGGGCGTTGTCGTGGTTGGCGGCGTTAACAAAGACGTGTTCCTCGCGGCCATCAACAAGTTGCCCGAGGGCTATTTGCTGCACGAACCCGAATGGTATCGCTTCAACAATCGCGTGTTGTGCTATCGCGAAGGGGCGTGGACGCAGCTGTTTCAACATCCCACAGTGGCTCGTGCCGGTTGTGCATTGGCCTATTGGCAGGGCTGTGTGTATGTTGTGGGCGGCGAATTGAAGCCTGGCATACGCACGGCAGAGATAGTTAGGTTTCGCGTTGACTAAGCATTAGCACGTGGTGAAGTGTGTCTTGGGTGTTATGTTTCTCAGCTTTGGATGAAGCGTTGAATGCTAAAACGCGCAAAAGGCAATGAAGACACAAACAAAGAAGCGCGACACATTATATATAAGGAGTAAACAGACGCAACGGAGGGGCTAGAGCCGCTGCCGCTGCGCATAAATAAAAAAACAACAACAAAGAAATGAAAGCGAATAAACATTACCCTTGGATTGTAGTTGCACTGTTGTGGGTGGTGGCCCTGCTCAATTACATGGACCGCCAGATGCTCTCAACGATGCAAGGTGCCATCAAGGCCGACATCGTTGAGCTGAACAAGGCCGAGGTTTTCGGTACATTGATGGCCGTCTTCATGTGGGTGTATGGCTGTTTCAGCCCCTTTGCGGGTGTCATTGCCGACAAGGTTAGTCGGAAGTGGCTCGTTGTGGGAAGCCTTTTCGTATGGTCGGCCGTAACGCTGTCTATGGGTTTCGCCTCCAATTTCGAGACCCTTTACGTGCTTCGTGCCCTCATGGGCGTGAGCGAAGCCCTCTACATACCCTCGGCTTTGGCCCTCATCACCGACTGGCATTCGGGTAAATCGCGCTCGTTGGCTATCGGCGTGCACATGACTGGCCTATATGTAGGCCAGGGATTGGGCGGTTTTGGCGCCAACCTTGCCCACCATTTCTCGTGGCATCAAACGTTCTTCGCACTGGGTTTGATAGGCGTTCTCTATTCGTTGGTGCTGATGTTCTTGCTTCATGAGAACCCCGAATGCAGCGTAAAGAGCCGCAACACCGTTACAGAAGGTGGCAAGCGCGAGAGCATTTGGCGTGGACTGAGTGTGGTGTTAAGCAACTGGGCGTTTTGGATTATCCTCTTTTATTTCGCCGTTCCCAGTCTTCCCGGCTGGGCAACAAAGAACTGGTTGCCCACGCTTTTCTCCGAAAATCTCTCGTTAGACATGACGATGGCCGGCCCGATGTCTACCATCACCATCTCCATCTCGTCGTTCATCGGCGTTATCTTCGGCGGAATACTCTCCGACCGTTGGGCGCAACGCAACGTTCGTGGCCGCATATATACCAGTGCCATAGGCCTTAGCCTCACCATTCCCGCGCTGTTGCTGCTTGGCTTCGGCCATAGTGTGGTGGGCGTTGTGGGTGCTGGTTTGCTCTTCGGCATCGGTTTCGGCATCTTCGACGCCAACAACATGCCTATCCTTTGCCAGTTTGTGTCGGCCAAATATCGCGCCACGGCCTACGGCATCATGAACATGACGGGCGTTTTCGCTGGTGCGGCCGTAACGCAAGTGTTGGGTTCGTGGACCGATGGCGGCAATCTTGGCCTTGGTTTCGCACTCTTGGGCGGCATTGTAGCCCTTGCACTCATCTTGCAACTCTCGTTCTTGAGGCCGCAAACAGATAATATGCCGTAGGTTTCTGAGGTCTTGAGCTGTTTAGTTTTTGAGTTCTTTAGTTTCTTAGTTCATGAGTGTTTAAGCTTACTAGTTTTAAGTTTTTGGTGTTTCTGACGTTTGTTGTATGCATTCACGAGCCATAACCTTACGAACTTATAACAAGAAACTTCCAAACTCGTACGCAAAGAAAGTAACGAACTTGTCAACCCACGAACGCGTGAACGCAACAACTTATCAGCTCAAGGCATGAACTTACCGCTTCATAAACGCATGAACTTATAACTTACACACATATATGGAAAAGATTATCGGATTGATTGATGCGCCGTTTACGCCCTTTCATGCAGACGGCGAAGTGAATCTCGAACCCATCGAACGTTATGCAAAGATGCTTCAGCATAACGGATTGAAGGGAGTGTTCATCAATGGCTCTTCGGGCGAAGGCTACATGCTCACCACCGAAGAGCGCAAACGCCTGGCCGAACGCTGGGTGAGCGTTGCTCCCGAAGGCTTCAAGGTGATTGTACATGTGGGCAGTTGCTGCCTCAAAGAAAGCGTTGCCCTTGCTCGCCATGCCGAAGAGATTGGCGCATGGGGCATCGGAGCAATGGCTCCGCCATTCCCTAAGATTGGTCGCATCGAAGAATTGGTGGACTATTGCGCCGCCATCGCCGCTGCTGCTCCCTCGTTGCCCTTCTATTACTACCACATCCCGGCCTTCAACGGCGCATTCTTGCCCATGACCGACTTGCTTAAGGCCGTTGATGGCCGCATTCCAAACTTCGCAGGCATCAAATACACGTTCGAGAGCCTCTACGAGTACAACCAATGCCGACTGTATAAAGACGGTAAGTACGACATGTTGCACGGACAAGACGAAACCATCTTGCCTTCTCTTGCTCAAGGCGGTGCTAAAGGCGGCATCGGTGGAACAACCAATTACAACGGGCGCGAGCTTGTGGGCATCATCGAAGCGTGGAACAAAGGAAACCTGGAAGAAGCGCGTGAAAAACAAAATTTCTCGCAAGCCGTCATCAACGTTATCTGCCATTTCCGCGGAAACATCGTTGGTGGTAAGCGCATCATGAAGTTCTTGGGCTTCGACTTGGGGCCAAACCGCACGCCGTTCCGCAACATGACTGATGAAGAAGAGGCGCAAATGCGCAGAGAATTAGAAGAGATTGGCTTCTTCGAAAGATGCAACCAATGCCCTTGACATAACCTAAGGCGCGATGCAGATATGGCTCTAACACGACATTTTCGGCAAAGCCATTGGCCGCTACGCACCATCAACAGCCCTCGCCACCACCTTTGTGTGGGTGGCAGGGCATGTTTTACCCCTTTTTTTGATTTTAAACTGAATGACAACAACTCTCCCCTGCCCACTCGAGGGCGAGGAAAAACACTTACAGCAAATGGATTCAAAACTATATCTACAGCAATGGGCGCAACGTTATAAAGACGATTTGGTGAATAACATCATGCCGTTCTGGATGAAACACGGGCTAGACCGCCAACACGGCGGCGTATATACCTGCGTTGACCGCGACGGCACACTGCTCGACACCACGAAAAGCGTGTGGTTTCAAGGGCGTTTCGGATTTATTGCCGCTGCCGCTTACAACAACATCGAGAAAAATTCCGAGTGGCTTGCCGCTTCCAAGAGCTGCATCGACTTCATCATCGACCATTGCATCGCGCCAGACGGCCGTATGTATTTCGAAGTGACGGCCGACGGAACGCCACTTCGCATGCGTCGTTACCTCTTTTCAGAGTGCTTTGCCATCATTGCCCTGGCCGAATATGCCATCGCTTCGGGCGACAAGAGCTATGCAGAGCGTGCACTCGACATCTTCAAGCTGGTGCAACGCTATGCCAACACTCCTGGCTTGTTGCCCCCAAAATATCTGCCAAGCGTGCAATGCCAAGGCCATTCGCTAACGATGATACTCATCAACACGGCTTCGCGACTTCGAATGGCCATCGACGACCCCATCCTAACGCAACAGATAGACACCTCGCTGCACGCCATTAAGCACTATTTCATGCATCCCGAGTACAAGGCTTTGCTTGAAACGGTTGGTCCAAAAGGCGAGTTTATCGACACCATCAACGGACGAACCATCAATCCCGGACATTGCATCGAAACGGCATGGTTCGTGCTTGAAGAGGCACGGCACCGCAATTGGGACGGTGAACTGAAAGAAATGGCACTTCAAATACTCGACTGGTCGTGGGATTGGGGATGGGATGAACCCTACGGAGGCATCATCAACTTCCGTGATTGCAAGGGATTGCCCTCGCAAGACTATGCACAGGACATGAAGTTCTGGTGGCCGCAAACCGAAACGGTCATCGCCATGCTCTACGCTTACTTGGCTACGGGCGACGAGAAGTATCTCGAACGACACAAGATGATTAACGATTGGACTTACAAACACCTGCCCGACCCCGAGTTTGGCGAGTGGTATGGCTACTTGCACCGCGACGGAACGGTGGCACAACCCGCCAAAGGCAACCTCTTTAAAGGCCCCTTCCACATCCCGCGCATGCTCATCAACTCGTTCTTACTGTGCAACGAAATCCTTAGAACAAGGATTTAGTTTTTTGTTTATCATCTCACGAACTCAAAAATGAACAAAGCCATAGACCTCTCGGTGAGCAATTACGGCACAACAAGGCAGAACACTTACCAACTGGTGGTGCTGCCTTGGGGAGCCACCGAGCCACATAACTACCACTTGCCGTACATGACCGACTGCATTCTGTCGCACGACATCGCCGTGGATGCAGCCCAACGCCTGCTAGACAGGCGCGGAATGCACGTCATGGTGATGCCTCCCGTTGTCATGGGGTCGCAAAATCCCGGGCAAAGGGAGCTGCCTTTCTGCGTGCATACACGCTACGAAACGCAAAAAGCCATACTTACAGACATCGTAGACTCGCTCTATCATCAGGGATTTCGCAAGCTCGTTATTGTTAACGGACATGGCGGAAACACTTTCAAAAGCATGATTCGCGACTTGCTTACCCTGCATCCCGATTTCCTTATCGCCGCTGGCGAATGGTTTAAGATGTGCAAGGCCAAAGATTTCTTTGACAATCCCGGCGACCATGCCGACGAAATAGAAACTTCGGTGATGATGCATTACCACCCCGAACTGGTTAATCTCGATGAAGCGGGCGAGGCAAAGAGCAACGCTTTCACCATCAACGCCCTGCAAGATGGGCGTGTGTGGATGCCACGCAATTGGGGAAAGGTGTCCAAAGACACGGGTATTGGTTCGCCTGCGTTGTCTACTGCCGAGAAAGGCAAGCGGTTCGCCGATGCCGTTTGTGATGCTTACGCCGACTTCTTCGCCGATTTCATCGCTATAAAGAACGAAGACGACCTGTATACCAAGGGGGCTTGGTAGGCGTTAGTTTGCCATTTTTCCCCTGTAAACGCTTTGGCTGCCATCCCTTATCGCTGTGGAAGGCGGCCTACGTGTCAAGCTTATCAACTCCAAACCTGCCGAAAGACCACAATAAAGTTTGCTTTAGGTTGACTTTGTTGCTGTCGGCAGGCTTGGAGTTTTGGCTTTCTCAGCCTGGTTCTTTGCTAGCATCAACCCCATTTGTTGCAGTTGCCCTTTTTTAAGTGGAAGCAAAGTGGTTGTTGGGGACAATCAGAAATGGTTATGGCAATCTGCATTTGTAAAAAAGAATGCGTGCCAACCGTTTCGTTGGCTAGTCGTCAGAGGTAAGAGAAGGAGGATGTCTTGTAGGCAAAGCATCTGCCTATGGCTTTCAAAAACCATTTTGTTGATACCTTAATGTCGTTCTAAATACTTTGCAAAACAACGTGCTTTCAAACTTCGTTCTAGCATTTTTCAAGTCATTTAAACCTGCAAAAAACATACCTTTCCCTTATTTTGCAAACGCCTTTTGGATAAAAACACAAGCATAAATGCTACCTTGTGACAAGCAGAAAACCAACTTGTAAAAAACAATGACCAACCAGCTTTGCACCATCGAACAACAATAGCGACAAACCGACCATAATCTTTTGTGCAAAAACAATGTTATTTTCAAAATAATTTTGTTACTTTGCAAAAAGAATATACCATCCTCAAAATAACATGACTATGACGCAAGCAAAGCTGAAACTAGCATTGGTTGCCTTGTGCTATGCCCCCGTGGCCTTTGCACAAACACCCAAAGACGACAAACAGCAGCCAACCACGGTAGACGAGTCGGCATTTACTTTCACCGAAGCGCAGCTCGGCGAAAACGATAACATGTCGCAAAACGTAACTATCATCAATTCGGCCTCTAATCTATACGCCTCACAGGTGGGATATCTCTTCTCGCCAATGAGGTTCAGATACCGCGCCTTTAACCAAAAATACAACGAGGTGCATGTAAACGGCGTGCCGGTTAACGATGTTGTGAGCGGACAGTTTCGCTTCTCTAACGTGGGAGGCTTAAATCAGCAAACACGCAATGCCGACTTTGCGCTGCCTTTCGAAACTAACACCTTTGCCATGCCTGCAATGGCGGGGTCTAACAACTACGATTTCCGCCCGGCTAACATGCCTGCCGGCCACCGATTGACATTGGGTGGAGCAAACCGCAACTACACTTTGCGCGGCATGTACACTTATAACAGCGGGCTAAACCAGCAAGGTTGGGCCTTTTCGGCTAACTTAACCTACCGCTGGGCCAATCGCGGATATGTGGAAGGAACGTTTTATAACGCGCTGTCTTATTTCTTCGGCGTGCAAAAGGTGTTCGGTTCGCGCATGCAACACTCGCTGGCGTTGAGCACTTGGGGCAATCCCACCGAGCGCGGAACGCAAGGAGCGGCCACCGACGAAAGCTATTGGATTGCCAACAACAACCAATACAACCCCTATTGGGGCTACCAAAACGGAAAAGTGAGAAACTCGCGCGTGGTGAACGACTTCTCTCCGTCGGCCGTTTTGACTTGGGATTGGAAGATTGACGACGGCTTGAAGCTGTCTACTTCGCTGCTTGGGCGATACAGCATGTACAAAAGCACCAAGCTGAACTACAACAACACCGACAACCCACAACCCGATTACTGGAAGATGTTGCCCAGTAGTTATTACGATGTATGGGACGAAACCAACAAAACTGCCCGAACGGAGCAGGCACTTGCCGACTGGAACACGGCTTACAACTACCTCACCGCAAGCAAAGAAAACCGACAAGTGAACTGGGACAGGCTGTATGCGGCCAACCGGGGCGCATCTGCGCAAGGGGCAGATGCCATGTATTTCGTGCAAGCCCGCCGAAACGATGTGCTGCTTCTCTCGCTGGCCTCCACGCTGAACATGCAGGTGGGCAAACGCTCTAAATGGAATTTGGGCTACATTTTCTCCACCAACAACGCCAGGCACTACCAAACGATGGACGACTTGTTGGGTGCTACCTCGTATCACAACATCAACACCTATGCCATTGGCACGTATGCACCTGGTTCTTCGCAGGTGCAATACGACCTGAACAACCCCAATGCGCAGGTTGGCAAGGGCGATGTGTTTGGTTACGACTATCGTTTGCTGGTGAACAAGGCTATGGCTTGGACCAGCTACAACGTGCTTTTGGGGCGCGTTAACCTGATGTTTGCTGGTAAGGTTGGCGGCGTTAGCATGCAGCGCGACGGAAAAATGCGCAACGGACTGTTTGCCAACAGCTCGTATGGCAAAAGCGGAACGGCGCGTTTCCTTGAAGGTGGCGGCAAGGCCAGCTTGATTTGGAGCATGGGCGGCGGCAACACGCTGCAGTTGGGGCAGGGTTATCAGTTCAATGCCCCCACACCTTACGTGTCGTTCATCGCTCCTGAGATGAACAACGACTTCGCCTTGGGCTTGAAAAACGAGCGTGTGTACAGCGCCGAGCTGGGTTTTCAGCATCAATCGGGCCGCATTCACCTCAACCTTAACGGCTACTTCAGCCACATGAGCAACGTTACCGATTGGGTTTGCTTCTATTTCGACGACATCAACTCGTTCTCTTACGTGTCGATAACGGGCCAAAAGAAGGTGAATTATGGCGTAGAGGCCGCGTTGAAATACAAAATCAATTCGGCTTTCGATGTGCGATTGCTCGGTACGGTAAGCGAAGCCAAGAACATCAACGACTCTTATGTTACCTATGTGAACTCAACGCAAGGCACTTACGAGAACGACATACAGCTAAACAAGGACATGCGCGAGTCGGGAACGCCGCTAACGGCAGCCAGCCTAACGCTGAGTTACCACAAGGGCGGTTGGTTTGTCGACCTCATCGGCAACTATTACGACCGCATTTACCTGGGTTATTCGCCCTATTATCGTTATAAGAGCGTGGGCGAAAAGCTCGGTAACATTGATGCCGAAGGCAATGTGATGCGCATCGCTCAAGAAAAAGGCCACGGAGGCTTTATGCTTGATGGGTCGGTTGGTAAGAGTATTTACCTCAAACACGGACAGTTGTCGGTCAACTTGATGTTCACCAACCTGCTCAACAACAGCCGTATCGTTACTGGTGGCTACGAACAGAGCCGCTCAGACTATACGGCATCGGGCAACCAACGCACCTATAAGTTCTCTAACAACCCCAAAAAATATTATGCTTGGGGCACCAATGCGATGCTCAACCTCACTTATCGCTTCTGACATCGTGAGGCTTTTAGCGGCTCACAGCATGTAAGTTAAGCACAAGAAGTTCATAATAGCACACCGGCAAAAGCCATTCGTCTGCAGAAAGCGATGGAGTGGGGGATGCCAACAAAACAACAATAACGACATGAAAATAAGATATTCGCTCATCGCATTGGCCTGTGCCGCCCTCGTTGGCTGCATGGACAAGGATTGGAACGACCCAAACAACAGCGAGGCATACGGAAATCCGAACATAAAAGAAACGAACGTGATTACCATCAGCCAGCTGAAAAGCAACTTTGCCGCGGCCATCGCTTCACAAACAGAGCCTTATCAGAAGGTGGAAAGCGATGTGCAGGTTAAGGGACGCATAACAGGCAACGACATTCAAGGCAACATCTACAACAGCGTTTGTCTGGAAGATGCCACTGGGGGCATACTTATCGACATCGCCCAAGGTGGATTGTTTGCCTATTTGCCCGTTGGGCAAGAAATCATCGTCAACCTCAAAGACCTCTATGTGGGCAGTTATGGGCAGCAAGCTGCTATTGGAACGCCTTATACCAACGCCCGCGGGCAGTCGTCGGTTAGCAGAATGAGCCGCTATCTGTGGAACGAACACTTCACATATGTAGGTAAACCCGATGCTACAAAGGTGCAAGCCGAGGTGTTTGATGTGAAGAAGATTGCCGATGCCGACTATCTTCGTACGCACAGTGGCAGACTGATGACCATCAAAGGCGTGAAGTTTAAGGATGCCGACGGCAAAAAGGTGTTCGCACCTGCAGCTGAAAAGGATGCCGCCAACAGCGTTAACCGCGAGTTGGATGGTTATACCAACCGCCAAATCGTGGTCCGCACCAGCACTTATGCCGACTTCGCTGCCACCCCATTGCCACAAGGTAAGGTAGACATCACGGGTATTTTCACCCGCTATCGCAACACTTGGCAAATTCTCTTGCGAACAGCAGACGACGTAAAGGCACAATGATGTCTGGCGTTTAGCTTGTCGCCGTTTGTGTCTGCTGTGCCAACTGGGCACTGACGGGATACGAAATGCGGCGAAACAACTGTTATAAACAGCATAAATAGCCATTAACAAGTAAACAACACATTCGTTATGAAGAAACTTATTTATTCGATTATGGCGTTGACTTTCGCCATTACCGCCCTTACAGGATGCCAAGACGTTCCCGAACCATATACCAACCCTAACCAAAACGCGGGTGGCCAAGAAACGATTGTGCCTGGTACGCCCGCTGGTACGGGTACGGAAGCCGACCCGTACAATGTTACGGCAGCCTTAGAGAAGATTAAGGCTCTGCCTGCCGACGGAAAACTGGAGAACATTTATGTGAAAGGTAAGATTAGGTACATCAAATCGGTTGATGCTAGCCAGTACGGCAACGCC
>CAJPTO010000056.1 GCA_905373605.1 uncultured Prevotella sp. | reverse complement strand
TGCAGACGGTCTTCTGCCGAGTGTTTCCCGTCGGCCGTAAGTCCCAATTGCTTGATGCGCGCCTGGCATTTGGGGCATTTCTCCCAGCTAACCTTGGGGCATTCGTCGCCGCCGATGTTCACATAGTTGCCGGGGAAGATGTCCATCACCTCCGTCAGCACGTCTTTTGCAAACTGCAAGGTGCGGTCGTTGCCGGCGCACAGCACGTCTTCGGCCACACCCCACGTGGTGCGAACCTTGTAAGGACCGCCTGTGCAGCCCAGTTCTGGGTAAGCTGCAAGGGCTGCAACCATGTGTCCGGGCATGTCTATCTCGGGAATAACCATGATATGTCGTTCGGCAGCATACTTAACGATGGCTCGCGCCTGCTCTTGGGTGTAGAAGCCGCCGTGCGGCTTGCCGTCAAACTTGTTGAAGTTTTGCCCAACCATCGTTTCAGGACGCTGTGACGACACCTCGGTCAATCGCGGATACTTCTTTATTTCGATGCGCCAACCCTGGTCGTCGGTAAGGTGCCAGTGAAAGCGGTTGATGTTATGAAGGGCCAAGATGTCGATAAACGTCTTCACATCTTCAAACGAGAAGAAGTGGCGAGCAACGTCGAGCATCGCGCCGCGATAGCCAAAGCGGGGATAATCGGTAACCACGGCAGCAGGAAAGCTAAGCGTTTGCGCCCCTGCTTGTGGTATAGACTTGCGCAAAGTCTGTATGCCGTAGAATGTTCCTGCGGTCGATGCGCCGTTAATGGTGATGCGGTTTTTGGTCACTTCTAGGCGATAGGCCTCGGGGGTGTTGTGTTTCAGCGTGGCCGAAAGCACGATGAGGTTGTTGCCTTGTGCCGTTGTGGTTAGTGCGGGGCGCACTTTGGTTGCCGCAAAAAGGTATTGCGCCAGCAGTTCGGCGTCTTTTTGCAGCGTGGTGTTGCCTTTGGGGTAGGCAATGCGTGTTTGGGCGTTCAGTGCGAAAGCACCAGCGGCAGTGGCGGTAATCTCTTGCGGAAGCGGAACAGCACGGTAGTTGGCCGTTGTTTTCTGCACTTGCGCTTGTGCGAAGGCCGCCGTGAGCAGACCTAATGCGCTGAGGAGAATTTGTTTAAAGTACATCTTTCTTATTCTGTTAAAAGGTTTGTTTGCTGTTTGCTCTTTGGCGGTGATTGTTGTTGTGGGTGCAAGCATCGTGTGGCGTGCCGGGGTGTTGCGTTTCGGCACAGCTTGGTTGGCATAATCAATATGTCTTGAGGATGCGTTCGTTCATCTCGCGTTCTTTCTTCGAGGGTCGCCTTGTGCGTTTGTCGAACATCCTGAAGAAGTCGAACCCACCGTAAGCATACGGATTGGTCATTGCCCCTTGCTCTGCAGCCTTCTTGGCGGCCTCTTTCACGTTGAAGCCCGGCCTTGGTGCTTTGCCATACACCACCACTTCGTTAAGCATGGTGGGAAGCAGCAGCACCGTATCGGTCAGTTCTTCCCTGTTCATCAGCCGTCGCATGTATCCATAGGCCGTAAACGCGAGTTGTTTGAACGAGGAAGGCAAGATGCAGGTGCCTGTATAGTCGGTTTCCACGATGATGTTGGCCTCGGTTTTCACACGCACCGCTTTCAGTGGGCGGTGCGTTTCCATGTCGGCCACCACACATTTCGTTTGTGCCACGGCCGTTTGCACCCACGCCACGGCCGCAAGGCATAATGCTGTTGCGCGTCTTTTCATCTCCATGATGTTTTTCCCGATGCGTTTTTGCGCACCGAATTACTGTTTTTGAACCACAAAGATAGCGAATTGTTGTTTATTTCACGAAGAAACACCCAACTTTTCATTGTTTGTCGCCTTGCGATGCCTTTCTTTCATCATCGTTTATCAAGTGCATGCAACGCTACCTGCGTTTGGTAGGCACACTACCAGCGTGTGGTAGCCACGCTACCGCCGACTGGTAGCCCCACTACCAGCGTCTGGTAGTGGCAGTACCAAGGGCTTGGTAGCCATGCTACCACCGTTTGGTAGCCATTAAGAACGATATAACTAGTGTTCTAATATGTTTCCTCTGGCCCTTTAAAACCTTGTGTGGTGTTGTTATTAATGCAGGTTCTAAAAACGGCATTTGCTGTTTTTCTTGTTCTTTCTGACCGGTTTTCGTTTACGATTGGAAGAACATCATGGACTATGATACTGAAAGCGTAGGCAAAAGCCGTTCAGCTAAAAGCAACAACATAGCGAAGCGCAGAATTAAAAAGGGAAATAGACTTTTGCGTGGAGCTTTAGAAACTGCCTTTAATGTATTTGGACTTGGGTTAATGTGTCCGAATAAATGGATGAGTCCATTCCACTCTTTTAGGCCCAACAAATGTATCGGCTCGTGTCGACAAGACTTTTGTTGGGATTTCTCTGCCAACTCTCATTACCCAAGATGTGATGAGATAGTTCTTTGCTGGGTAAACGTATGGTTTGGAAGTACTTTTGTTGAATGTGTCTAATGGTTCGGCAAGACGGTTGTAAGCATCTATAACAGCCTTGTCGGGTGTCGTCAATTCCTCTTGTAAAGATTTAACCAGTATGATACGGCCGTTCAGTACGAAGAATGAAGTGGGATAGCTTGAGCCAAATCCAAATTCTCCGCTGTTGAAGAGCTGGTCCAGTGCAGGCCCGATGAAAAAATAATAAGGCGTTTTGTAGTCAAACCATCCGTCGTCCAGTACTTTTGCTTGCACCATCAACAGCGTTTCATACTGCTTATGTGTCTTGATGTACGCCCTAACAACTGCTTTCAATTCGGGTTTTAGCATAGCCGTGTCTATGCGGTTAAGGGGCAATTCGGCGTGCTTCTCTGTGCGTTTGCCGCAACCTATCGTTGTTAGCGCAAGGCAAATGATAATAAAAAGGGTGGTTGTTCTCATGATGCGGTGATTGTCTTGATGATGCAAATGTACGAAAAATGTGGGAAAAGGCAATGCCGATGTGGAGTATGTCGTTACATCAGGAGGTGAAAATCACTTGCGACAAGCTGTTTTTGCTCTGTGAGAAGGCGTATTTGAGATAAGAATTTATGGGTTGAATTGACATTTATATATTTGGGTGTATATGATAATTTTGAGAGTGGAAATGTCATGGGGTGAAAAACACCAAATGAAGAGTCACTTGGTGTTATCATTTCGTTGTTATCAAGCACGTGTAATCCTGCAAATCATTGTTCTGGTTTCTGGCTGAGCAACTCGATGGTGGTGCTAAACTCCTGTAGTATTTTTGTCAATTGAGGGTGGTCGTTGCGAATAATTACAGTTGCATAATTCGTTACGCCATCTTCGTCTACAATGGATGAAGACAGACATGTAAGCAATGCTTTTTTATGATATGTGGAGAACCATCTTTCAAACAACCTATTTCGCATGGACTGTTTTTCATCACCTGTTTCGCAGATATATAGCATTACGGTGTTATTCTCTCTAAAGAACTCCTCTACAATCGCGAAAATAGTGTCTTTCACTCGATTGTCATTGGGTGATTTCTTGTTGTTGACGTTGGCTATAATAAATTGGTATGCTCCCTCTTCTATAAAGACATCGTCATAAAGAAAACTTACAGAATAATGCACACCATATTCGGTAAAGAAATCAAAAGCAATTCCGTTTGATGCAGGAATCACTTCGTATGCGGCTGTCTTGTTGATATTTTCAATCAGCAGCTTTTTCATAACACCTCAAAATGGTTGGCTTTTTTGCCTGTACGTCTTTCGTACTCGTCTTTCATTTCCTTCTCCAACTCCTTGATGTACTCCTGTTTCTTGCGCTTTACAGCCATAAAGCGAGCCATTGCCGCTTCTCTTGTTATCTTTGCTTTTCCCATATTATTTCCTCCTTCAGATGATATTACATTGCAAATATAACCTTTAATCGTGAGATTAACAAAAAAATGAAACGGAAAAGACGAAATGGTTGCTCACTTGGTGTTATTTGTCAAATCAAGATTTCCTCCTGTCGCAAGCCAAGATAACGTTTGGTGATGACTACTGAGGCATGAATGAAAAGCTTCAGCTAGACCAGTTCCAGCTCTGCATTGTCGCTGTTCGTATTGTAAATCTGTCCTCCAAAGGTTTTTATCAAACTGTGGCAACTGAAATGCTTTATCTTCAGCATGTACTTACGTTTGTGTTCTTTCAGTATTACATTGGTGCACAGCACAGTAAACGCCATACCTTTTTGGGCTGACAACGATAGAATCGGTAATGCCAAGTGGGTGGATATATGTTGGAAAGCAGAAATAGTCAAGACGAGCCTTAATTTATTTCATTACAAAATTTAAATATCACGAAAATAAATTAAGGCTTATTGCGCCGTGTCAATTTATTTCTTAACTTCGCAAAAGGTGTGTTGTATGTGCGCCCATAGTCTTAGATTAGAACTGAAAGCAGCATGCATTAGGCGCAACAAAACGCACACGCCTGATTGTAAGGAACATCTTTCGGCCGTGAGCGAACGGCCTATGAAAGCCCATGTTGGTTATGTCTGTGCTTCGTTTTTGATTTGTTTCTCGTAGAGTTTTTTATCGCATACAGCACCTAAACAAACGGCCAATGCACTTGTAGAAAATGCGATAAGAGCGTTTGCACTTGGGAAATGTTGGGCGGCTGATGTGAAATAAGTTCGCTAACTCAAGTAATAAGTAACTAATGAACTCAAGGATTGGCGAACTCATGAACAAACTTGTTTGAGAAATCATGAACTAAGTAACTCATGAACTTGTGAAATCAAGAACTGGATAACTCATGAACTCAAGAACAGGATAACTCATGAACTTGTGAACTCATAAACTGACAAGCTCGCGAACTCATGAACTGGCGAGCTTATGAACTCACAAGCTCACGAACTCAGAAACTTAAACCATTATTTAACCTAAAAACAACTTGGTATGAGAAAAGTAGTATTAGCCCTTGTCACAGCCTTTTCTGTGGCCGCATGGGCGCAAGTTTTCAACGTGGCAAGCCTTGTTCCTGTGGCTCTTCCGCCCGATGTGGGGAGCAAGGTGGTGGCCATTAGTGCGCAAGGAGATTTTATCTTGCTTACCACTGACGACAACAGCGGACTCACAAAGCTGGATTTGAACACGGGTAAAGCCCAAAACATCTCGCAAGCAGCGGGTGCTGGTTACGATGCACGTGTGTCGCCCGACGGCAAACGCGTGGTGTACAGGGAAAATTCGTTCACGCCCGGCCATCTTCGCATGGTGTCTTTGCGAAGCATTAACCTAGCATCGGGACAGAGCCGAGAGCTTGTTGCGCCCACCAGAAACCTGCAAGGCCTGGCCTTAAACAACCAAGCGGCCATGCCCGTTACGCGCGGAAAGGTTTCTGCCAAGGCCTTTGAGGGAAAAGTTTCGGCTAAAAGCGGGGTGGTGCTAAGCATCAACAACCGCCAACTGATGATTACCCGCAACGGCAAAACACGCGTCCTGTCGCCTAATGGCAACGGCAAGAGCTACCTCTGGCCCTCGCTTTCGCCCGATGGGACTAAGGTTTTGTATTACGTTGGTGCCGAAGGGGCTTTTGTTTGCAACCTCGATGGCGGCAACATTAAGCCGCTTGGCATGATGCGCGCCCCACAATGGTGGGACGACAGCACCGTGGTGGGCATGCTCGATAAAGACGATGGCGAGTTTGTTTACGCCTCGTCTATCGTGGCCGCCAACCTCAACGGCGACAAACAGACGCTTACACCCGACTCGCTCATAGCGATGTACCCTAAGGTTTCGGCACAAGCCGGTAAGATTGTGTTTTCTACGCCCGACGGAAAGGCGTTTGTCATCAACGTTTCTAAAAGCAAATAGCCATGAAGAAGATATTACTTTTCGTTGCAATGGCCTTTGCCGCCCTTGCACAAGCACAAACAAAGGATGTGAAAGACTTGCGCATCTACCTTAATCCAGGGCATGGTTGCTTCGGTCCTAACGACAGACCGATGGCTACAATACCTTATCCCAACCTGCCGGAAACGGGAATGCCGGATAAAAAAGGATTTTATGAGTCGTCAACTAACTTGATGCGAACCCTGCCAATGGTAGAAAAACTGGTGAAGATGGGCGTGAAACGCGATAACATCATGCTGTCGCGTACGGCCAATGGACCATATCCTTACGTGAAAGGCGACCCAGAAAACGATAAGTTCGACCGCTCGCTGTCCGAGATTTGCGAAGAGGTGGATGCCAACAACATGGACTTCTTCCTTTCGGTTCACTCTAACGCCGCCACCGATGGCGGCAACACCAACTATCCCTTGCTGCTTTATCGCGGCAAAGATGGCGACAAAGGCGAATTTGTTGCTGGCAGTAGGGACATGGCCGAAAAGATGTGGCTGCCCCATTACATGGACGAACTGGACCCACAAAGCTATTATAGCCGAACGAACATGAACATTCGTGGCGACATTTCCTTTTATGGCAGTTCATCCATTCGGCATGGCACGCACGGCGATTACGAGGGTTATCTGGGCGTTTTGAAGCATGGTGTGCCGGGATTTCTTATCGAAGGCTATTTCCATACCTATCAACCAGCCCGCCACCGCGCCCTGAATGCCGACTATTGCAAGCAAGACGCCATACGCATGTCGCGCGGACTGGCCGCCATCTTCAATCTCCCTGCCGAGACAACGGGCTATATCATGGGTACAGTGAAGGACCTTCACGAACGTATCGTCGACAAATTGTTCCATTATGCACCGCGCACCAACGACCAATGGCTGCCCTTGAACGGTGCCACGGTTACGCTCTACAAGAGCGATAAGGCCGTGAAAACCTATCAGGTGGACTCGCTTTACAACGGCATCTTTGTGTTCGAAGACCTCGAACCAGGCGAATATACCCTGCGCGCAACGCTCAAAGGATATAAGGAACAAGGCACTTTCACGGCCGATGCCACGTCTACCGAGTACAAGAATCTGGTGGAACAGAGCATGGCTAAATTGGTGGTGAAGGCTAACGAAACCGCTTATGCCAAGCTTTATCTTGAAAAAGAGGGCTACGAACCGCCTTCCGACACTTACAGCAACTATCCCGACCCGGAGCAACCGGCCTACTTAAGTATGCCCCAAGCACTGAACATGAAGGCCGAAGAGTCGGTTACGTTGGCCATTAAGGGTAAGGTGAAACGCGCAATAAGCCGCGAAGGCAAGACGGTTATGTTGACCGACGACAACGGAACACCACAACTCTATCTGGTGAACAACGCAACGAGGAAGATAGAAAAGCAGCTAAGCACCAACGGACTGCCACCTGCCGAGACGGATAATGCGGGTTTCCACAGCCGATTGAACGACATCGCCTTTACCGCCGATGGGCAATTGGTGGGCGTAAACAGTGTGCAATGCCAATTCGACGATGGACAAGTGGATACGGAGAACGGCTACAAACGCGGCACTTTGCGTATCTTTAAATGGCAAGACATGGATGCCGACCCCGTGGAATGGCTCACAACGCAAAGCTCGGTGAACATGTATAACGCCGATATGGGTAAGGCTGTGGCCGTAAGCGGTGCTGCCAACAATTGCAAAGTGATTGTGGGCGGAACCAATGCCAACGGCGTTGCCAAGGGCATTCGCAGCTTAATTCTCTATGTTGAGAACAACACCATCACCGCTTCGCTCTTTACAGAGAAAGACATCAAGGCTACCAGCAACTTCACCGAGGTGAAATTGGGCAACGATTACAAGCTGTCGGCCTCGCCTTTTGCCGACGACCAGTGGATGGTAGACGGCAATGTAACCCCGCCGATGGAGTTTAAACCCGCCACAACATCGAATGTAAACAGCGAAATAATGGGCCGCCTGCCTGCCGACATATTGGGCAACGAGGGCGAAGTGGCCGCTGCTTCGGGTGCTGTGTTCTTCAAATATGCCAAGCACACGCTGCTGGCCACGCCTTATCTCAAAGAAAGTAAGGTGGCCGGACTGCGCCTCTTCGATGTGAGCGAGGGCTTGGAAAAGGCACAACTGCTTAAGGTTGCATCGCTAGATCTGTCCGAACCCATTGAGAACGTTGGGCTGATGGCGGCCACGGCAACGGTGAATGGAGCAGACATCACCCTTACGCTTGTCACTGATAGCGTGTTAACATCGTTCACCACCAAGGGCATTGCCCAGCCAGCTGTGAAAGGTGTCTATGCCTTTAACCTGCGTTTGGCACAAGAGGGCGAGCGATATATATTCTCGTTTGATGCCAACGACGCGCCAACAGTGGCCAAACTGCTGTTTACAGACGCAAAGACTGGGGCTGCTGTGGGCGAATTGCCGCTCGCGGACGTAAAAGCCGGGCACAACAGCTACAGCTTTGCCACCGACCAACTGCCCGGCGCACTGCAACAAGAGTTGCATTGGGCCGTTAGCCTTGCCGGAAATCGCATCGCAAACATCAACCGCATCAATCCCGAAGCGGCCTCTGCAACCTACAATCGCGCAGCAGTGGCCATAGACAAGAGCACCGAGAGCGACTTCTTCGGCCGTATGTATGTGGGCGAAGCCAACAAGAAGCAACTCGATGTTACGGGTATCTACGTGTGCGATGCCAATGGCGTGCGCACCAATGCCGCGCCATATAAGGGCGGACAACAACTGATGGGCAACTATAGAATGAGTGTTGACCCAACAGGCAAGCTCTACATTGCCGAGTATAGCGATGAAAATCCTGGCGTGTTCATCGCCAATCCTGCACAGATGGACGGCACATTCGAGCAGTTCTTCGTAGGGCAGAGTGATGAAGACGGTCTTATCACCAACGATGGACAGCAAGTTGGCTCGTCGGCCTCAATGGCTTTGATTACCGGTAGCGGCAGCAATGCCAAGCTATATGTTTGCTTGGAAGACATAAAATCGACCATTGGCGTGTACAACATTGGCCAACCCGATGGTTCGGTGCTCACCTCTTGGGACAAAGCACCCAGCAAGTTGTTACCCATTAGTGGGCTTCTTAACGCCGACGACAACCTTTGGGCCGGTCCCGATGATGGTCTTTGGGTGGTTCAATTCCGCGGAGCAGGCAATAACACCAAGGGAGTGCCTTCGCTAATGTTCATCGACAAAGACGGAAACCGCACCTTCAATTCGGGCGATGCCGATTGGGCCGACAACCTCAATGGCTCGCGTAGAGCAGCATTTGCTGTTAGCGATGACGGGAAGACGCTCGTAATAAGCGACGGCAACTCGGCTTTGCAGTTCTTCAACGTCACGTGGAGCGGCGCAACGCCCACGCTAACGAAGAAGTATAGCTACGAAGGCTTTGGTGGTGAACTGTACCAAATGGCTTTCGACCCTGCTGGAAACCTGGTTTGTGCTGGCAAGCAAATCTACATCTTGAGCATTCCTGGTGAGCAAAACCTCACTGTTACGCCTGCCAAACGCGCCTTGACGGTGAAGCGACAACCCACAACGGGCGTTGAAAAGCCCACGGCAGGCAAGCGGGTTGTCAGCGTGCGTTATTACAACGCCGCTGGTTTGCAGTCGGCACAGCCTTTCGAAGGCCTGAACATTGTTGTCACCACCTATGCTGATGGCAGCAAGAAGACGGAAAAACGAATAATGAGGTGACACCAAATGTAGGCAACCTCTAATCGCAAGATGAACTTTGCGCAACGTTTTGGTACGTGTGTGGGCTAAATTCTTGCAAATATGCAAATCGCGGTAGCCGTATATTAGCGGCTACCGCTCTTCATGATGAAGAAACTTGGCACAAATAACGGCGCATTTTAAACTTATTTCCTTTTCACTATTTATTATAGTCAAGAGAAAAACGTCAATTCTGGATAAGAATAATCCGCATTGCGGTAGTTGCCGAAATGGTTTATTCCAATCTCGAACAGACGTAAGCAGGTGTGCTGATGAGCGGATTTACAGCATCCACTTTGCTGCTGATGCATTTTATTCTTTGACTTTTCACAAGGCAATCGATGCCGGTTCCTCTCACGAGGTGGCGTGTCTTTTCGGGTTACATTTCTCGAAGAGTAAAATTTTTCGGCTTCTTTTTTAACATGATGGCTGTCCTCGCGCGGCATCAATTGTACTCCGGTCGCAAATAATTCATTCTCGCATGAGTTCTTTGCGTGGGAAGTGACGGTTGAGGTACGGCATCGGGTAACGGCTTTTTTGCCACTTATAGCCCGGCTTTTTCCACAAAACACGTGCAAAATGCAACATGTAACCATGCTATGTCCATCATTTAGCCTTGCTATCTCTATGAATTAGCCTTGCCAAACGCTGCATATTGCTGGGATATGAGCGCAAAAATGTCTTGTTTCAAACGCTTAAAGGGTACTCGATGGGAAGTAAATATAGGGCTAGGGCATACGAAAGGCATGCTGAATGCTATGAAATAAGGGTAAAAGTGGGCAATAATGCTGGAAGAAAAACGCACAAGAATGACAATCTAGCGAAGCTAAATGATGCAAAATGCATGGTCTTGTTCTCGCCTCTTCGTCAAAATGCAAGCCCCGAATGAGCAAAGTGCATGTGTTTTGCCTGTTTTACGGCCACAGAAATTGCTAGAATTGCGCGTGGATAAGGTCTGTTTTGTAAATGAATAAGAATGAATTGTGGTAAGGTGAAAATGAATTTGCAAAACCATAGGTGAACCAATTCGGGTTAAGAATTATAGTCAAAAAGAATTGGAATTGGAAATGCCAGGGGAAATTCAATACTCAATAATTTCAAATCCTTCAAAAATAGAACCAACACTCAAACTTCTCTACGGGCAAAGAAACAATTCAAAAATTCAATTTGTTTTGACTATGACAGTTACGCCAACTACTGTAAGGCGGTAGTTGGTGTAAATATTAATCCTAAACTCTAACTGACATACATTCTAGAAAGTCAAGTTGACTTCATTATATGATTGTTTGCAAATATGGTAAATATTGTTGTACAAAGGGTAAGAAGAGGAGAAGTTTTGCTGTTTTTTTGATTAAACAAAAATTTTGGGAATAAAATGGGCCGTTGAATGCCATCTGCTTCTCGGCCATAGGCAGCCTATTCCACCTGCTGTTTGGGCCAGTTCACCAAGAACAGCTTGCTTTTGGCACGCGTGAAAGCCGTGTAGAGCCAATGCAAGTAATCTGTTCGCGACACATCGTCTGGCACATAACCTTGATCAAGGAACACATGTTCCCATTGTCCGCCCTGCGCCTTATGGCAAGTAACGGCGTAGGCAAACTTCACCTGCAAGGCATTGAAGAAAGCATCGGCCTTTACCATCTTCATCCGGTCGGCTTTCAATGGAATGTCGGCATAATCGTTCAACACATTATTATATAGAGCCTCGTTTTGCTGGGCCGTTAGTGCAGGTGCGTCAGAGAGTAGACTGTCTAGCACAATCGTTACTTGCAGTTCCTCGTTCTCGTAGTCGGAGAGCTGCAACCACACGTCGGCAAACCGCAATCCATGTGCCGTTTGTTCGTTTCGCACACGCACCACACGCGCCCTATCGCCGTTGGCCAGGAAGCCAATGTTGCTGTTTTCTTTCTCCGTCCAAAAGTAATTGTTCTTCACCACCATGAGCAAGTCGCCCGTGGTAAGCAGTTCTTCGCGTCCAAGCACGGCGTTGCGTATGCCTTGGTTGAAAACGTTTGCCCTTTTGTTGCTACGTGTCACCACAATGGTTTCGTCCATCCCAACCTCCATATAGCTGGTGTTGAGTGCCTCGATAAGTTCGTCGCCCGGCACTATTTGCACGTCGGCAAATCCCTCCAAGCGTATTCGGGGCAGTGAAGTTTCTTCATCGCGCCCCATCAACTGGCGTAAGCAGGTGGCGTTAAACAGGATGCCGCTGGCCGATTGCTGCCTAACCACCTCGTTCAAGTCGCATGCAAACACCTCCATGCCATAGCCTTGAACGAACAGGGTGTCGAGAGCAGGGCTTTGTTCTTCGCCCACTGGCGGCAGCTGTGCTTGGTCGCCGATGAGCATCAGACGGCAATTGCGCCCCGAATAGACATACCGCACAAGGTCATCGAGCAGTCGGCCGCTGCCGAAAGCTGCTTCCGAGCCACCCCCGTTGGCCACCATAGAGGCCTCGTCTACCATGAAAAGCGTGTCGGCATGCAGGTTGTCGTTCAGGTTATACTCGCCCCCAACGCCTGCAAAGGCGCGCAAACGGTATATCTTACGATGGATGGTGAAGGCCGCATGCCCACCGCTGTTCTGCGAAAACACCTTTGCAGCACGGCCCGTGGGAGCCATTAACACCACCTTTTGCCCCAACAGGCCCAAGGCGCGAACGAAAGCACCGGCCAAAGAGCTTTTTCCCGTGCCGGCACTTCCGCGCATCAGCATCAGCGAATGGGGGTTGCGATGCACCAGAAACTGGGCAAAAAGGCGCATGGCCGCGGCTTGTTCGTTGGTGGGTTCGTGCCCGAAACATTGCGTTAGGCGAAGGGTTATCTCGTCGGTAATCATTGTTTTTTAATTCTTAAACACCAAGTTTGCAAACATTTTTGTAATTTTGCAGATGCGTTGTGCAAGGATTGGCCTTGCTGCGGCGTACCCAACACAACGGAATGCAAAGTTAGGAAAAGTATCCCGAACACCGAATGAAAGTAAACATTAATTACATCTTGGCGATTTGCGTAGTCGTATTGCTGGTGCTTTGTGCGCTCAGCATCTACCGCGCCGCCGCTTAAACCCCACCAAAGCCATGCCGGAGACTGCCCCCGACCTACACATACAGCAAACACGACTGGTGATACGCGCCACACGCAACACACTTGCCTTCGCCGCGGTTGACCCAACGGTGCAGACAAACTTGTTTTTCGAACCCTACACCGTTCGGAGTGGCATCTCCATTGCAGCCAATTTGCGCGAGGCTTTCAAGACGTCCACCCTGCTGCTGCGTGGTTATCAGCGCGCCAACGTGCTGGTGGATACGCCCGTGATGCTTGTTCCCATCGACGAGTTCCAGGAAGAAGACGTGCGGCAGCTTTACCATCGCACCATGATTTTGGGCGATGCCGACACGATGGTGCACCATGTGTTGCCCGATCTTAATGCTGTGGCGGTCTTCGCCATCATCAAAGACCTGAAGCTTGTTGTTGAAGACCACTTCGCCGACGTGCGCATCACGCCGCTGATGCGTGGCGTTTGGACTCATCTTCATCGCCGTAGCTTCACGGGAAGTCGACGTAAGCTCTACGCTTACTTTCACGACAAGCGGCTGGAAGTGTTTTCTTTTGGCAAGAACAGGTTCAAATTCAGCAACGCCTTCGACACCAACAGCTCGCGCGATGCCGTGTATTACATTCTCTATGTGTGGAAACAGCTGGGCTTCGACAGCGTGCAAGACGAACTACACCTGTCGGGCGACATTCCTGATAAGGACTGGACGAAGACGGCTCTCTTGGAGTTTGTGAAGAAAACATATGTGGCTAACCCCGTTGCCGACTTCAACCGCGCACCAATAACCGCCATCAACGGGTTGCCTTACGACCTGATGACCATCTTTGTTCGCGGCGTTAAAGAGGGCGCAAAATAAGCTTTCGCCATCTTCCTCCGTCACATAATATCCCCCAACCACTCATCATGCGCATCATCACCGGACTATATAAAGGCAGACATTTCGACATTCCCCGTTCTTTTAAGGCCAGACCCACAACAGATTTCGCCAAAGAGAACATCTTTAACGTGCTTAACGCATACGTGGACTTTGAGGATGCCACCGCCCTAGACCTCTTTGCGGGTACGGGTAGCATCTCGTTAGAGTTGCTTTCAAGGGGTTGTGCCAACGTGGTGTGTGTGGAAGCCGACCGCGAACACGCCAACTTCATTCGCCAATGCACCGCCAAGCTGGGCACAGACAAGTGTTTGCTTATCCGTGGCGATGTGTTTCGCTTCATCAAAAGCTGCCGCCAGCAGTTCGATTTCATCTTTGCCGACCCACCATACGCACTTCCCGAACTGGAGAAAATCCCCGACTTGATTTTCCAACACCAACTGCTAAAACCCGATGGCGTGTTAGTTTTCGAGCATGGCAAAGGCAACGACTTCTCACAAAATCCGCATTTCGTGGAACATCGGGCATACGGCAGCGTTAATTTCAGTTTGTTTAGGGTAGGGAAAGAATAAGGCCGGCAAGGCTCGATGAAACCCTATAGAAAGAATAATACTTGTCTAACTAGCCATACCAGTTAGACAAGTTTGCTCTGCCTGTCTAGCTTGTCTGCCTGTTCAGCCTCAAATCATCCAATCAGCCCCACCCATTCACTCGGCTTTCAATATTGCACTTTCGGCATTTTTGCGCACATCCCGTGCAGACTTAGATGTCTTCTTGCCATAATCTATACTCCAAACCATTTTCAATGTGGCATATTGGTTGTGCCAGCAGCTTTGTCTTTCGCCGTGATAGGCGTATACGCCCGCCAACAAGTCGGTTTCGGCTATGTTATGTTTAATGAAAGGGTTTGAGCAATTCACCTCTACGCCTACATTGTTATGGTTCCAAGCCAAGCCAATATCGTAGAGCCATCCCGTTTTCATCAGTCTGCGATTTTCCACCAACAGGTGTTTAGGTGTTTTTACCGAAGCCGACAACGCGAAATCGTTGATGTAGCAGTTGGCTTCAAGCGTCCCACCCCATGCGGTGTGTCGTATTTGTGTTCCACCTTTCAACACAAACCGCTCCCAACTGGCATCCATCTTCACATTAAACGCTTTCGACGGGCGATAAGTGGTGGAAAACGAACAAGAGGGAACATGATAACGC
>CAJPTO010000055.1 GCA_905373605.1 uncultured Prevotella sp. | reverse complement strand
GCCAACTTGGCAACTTGCAGGTAAAGAACATGGCAACCCGTTAACTGGTTAAATCGCCAACTTGTGAACTTTCCGAACTCGTAAACTTGTGAACTTGTAAACTTGTAAACTCATAAACTAAAAACACAAATGAAACCAAAACTTTCTCTACTTCCAAGCCTTTTGCTCCTTACGCCCACAGCATGGGCCAAGCAGGCGCAACGTCCCAACATCATTTTCATCATGTGCGATGACATGGGTTACGGCGACTTAGGCTGCTATGGCCAACCTTACATCAGCACACCCAACATAGACAAGCTAGCACAAGAGGGCATGCGCTTCACCCAAGCCTACGCCGGGTCGCCAGTTAGTGCACCCTCAAGGGCTTGTTTGATGACCGGACAGCACAGCGGACACACCGAAGTGCGAGGCAACAAAGAATATTGGGGCAACTCGGCACCAGTGAAATACGGCGACAACACCGACTTCAGCGTGGTGGGACAGCACCCTTATTCGCCCGAACACATCATCCTTCCCGAGGTGCTTCGCGACAACGGATACACCACAGGCCTATTCGGGAAGTGGGCTGGTGGCTATGAAGGCTCTACATCTACGCCCGACAAACGCGGCATCGACGAGTTTTATGGCTACATCTGCCAGTTTCAAGCCCACCTCTATTACCCCAATTTCCTGAACCAATACAGCCGAAAGCGGGGCGACAAGGGTGTTAGCCGAGTGGTGTTGGAAGAGAACATCAAGCATCCCATGTACGGAAAAGACTACCTTAAGCGCACACAATACTCGGCCAACCTCATACATCAGAAGGCTATGCAATGGTTAGACCAACAGCAAACGGGCAAACCTTTCGTGGGATTTCTTACCTATACGCTGCCACATGCCGAGCTTGTGCAACCCGACGACTCGCTGCTCGAAGGCTATAAACGAAAGTTTTTCCTCGACCGGACGTGGGGCGGACAGCCCAATTCGCGATATAACGCCACCGAACATACGCACGCACAGTTCGCTGCCATGATTAGTAGGCTCGACCAATACGTGGGCGACGTGATGCGGAAGCTCAAAGAAAAGGGGCTGGAAGACAACACCCTCGTTATCTTTACCAGCGACAACGGTCCGCACGAAGAAGGCGGTGCCGACCCTACTTTCTTCGGTCGTGACGGCAAATTGCAAGGTCTTAAACGCCAATGCTTGGAAGGCGGCATACGCGTTCCTTTCATCGCATGGTGGAAAGGACACATCCAAGCAGGCACAACAAACGACCATCAACTGGCTTTTTACGACATCATGCCCACCTTTGCCCAACTCGCTGGCGTGAAAGATGTGGCCAAACGCTATCGCAACCCTCGCCTAAAGAACGACTTTTTCGACGGAATATCCTTCTTGCCAACGCTCCTTGGCAAGGGCGAACAACCCAAACATCCTTTCCTTTATTGGGAGTTTCACGAAACAAACCAAATTGGTGTGCGCATGGGTAACTGGAAAATGGTGGTGAGAAAAGGCGTTCCTGCCCTCTATAACCTCGAAACCGACCTGCACGAAGACCACGATGTGGCCGCACAACACCCCGACATCGTGGCACAGATGGTGGCCATCATCAGGCAAGAACATGTAGACAGCGAACTGTTTAAGGTTACATTGCCGCGATAATGTTTCTGTCGCCACATTTAAGGCGTTGCAATTTAGGGGTAAATCTCCACAAAACACCATCTTAAAAGGCGACCTCGAAGAGAGATTATGCGGTTGACACTTGAGTCTCACTTGTTATTTGTAGCTACAAAGCCAATTCTCAATGGTGGCCCGTGCTTCATCAACTCCACAATGGAGTGCCAACCACCATTGGTTCCTTTACAAAAGCTAACATTTAACAACATTCTTTCGCCTTGTCGTTTAAAAAGAAAACACTAACTTTGCAAAGTAACCTCTCAAGCAATCTGTATGTACATACGCACAACCCTTACGCTCAATGGCCGCACCTACGAGTAAACCTTTTCGACCAATCTTTTTACCACCTTGTTGGCTGGTATGGCAACCTGCGTTCGCATAGTCCTGGCGGTGGAAACTTACATTTAATGATGGAAGCCCCACAAGACTATTCCATCTTAGAGCTAATGCTCAAAGATGAAGACCAACCTCGTGCACATGGATGCCTAGAAATATTCTACGGAACAAGCGAAACGCCCGTGCGACGCATAAAATTCAATGCCGCCTACATTGTTTCGTATCGAGAAACCTTTAATCCACAAGGCAATGGCGGCATGAACGCCTACTTACACCTCGCTCCGCAAGACATGGTGATAAACAATTCGGTGAAAATGGTGCGATGGCTTGGCGGTGGTTGGACAGAAGAACAAGAAGAACCCATGCAGATGAAAGAGGTAGAAGCTGTTCCCGAAGTGTGCATCATCAACGCCTATTGGATTAAGCCCGATGGAACAATGTGCAAAGAAATACCTTTCGACCATCCCGTAAAGCTCTATATCAAAGTGGTGAACCATTATGAGGGGCAAAATCTCTCGTTTGAGTTTGAGGAAGAAACAGACGAAGGCGTTTATCATGCCTCGTGTTCGGGTAAGGCAGACGCAGACGGCATCGTGATTATTGAAGATTTCGAATTTAAAAAGGAGGGATAAGCACATGGCAACAATAAGAATAACTTCCCCAGATGCATTGGGTTCGACGAAAATTACGGTGAAAGGAAGACCAAAGCTGATTTTGGTGAATGGGCATTGGAATAGAATTGCACACTTACTTGGAATGAGTCCTGGTAAAGAGAAACTTCAGTATTGGGAGTTTTTCTTAGGGGAAACAGGAAAATTTGAGAATTATATAAATGCTGCAAAAGCTTACTTTCATGATAAAAATTACCAAGAAAAGCCATTCTATGCTGATGGAAGTTCTCTTTTGGGGGTGATATGAATGGACAAGATAGAAAAGACGCAGGTTATGCATTCGCAAATGAACATCTTGCAGAAATAACAAAAGGTGTAGGAAATGAAAAGTTATATTTCATTTCTCACAGCGAGGGCTGTGCGTATGCTGCCGGTATGGCAAAGGCTCTTATTGAAAGAGAATACAAGGTAGGAGAATCCGTGATGCTTTCTGCAGACGAGGGAGATGAATTTAGTGTTGAAGGAAATTATCCTTGCTATCAAATCACTGCTGGAAGAATATCAATTGAAAACTGCAAACGTAAACGATATAGGGTGGGCTATGTGCCTCCGTCTCAGAAAGATGCAGGCAAAAAAAGTTCTCTTAAAAGGGTATTTCGCATCGATCCTGTTGTCAAAGACCATAGAATAAAAGGAGTAACAAGGTATGGTGTTTACATCGATAGAACTGCTACCTCTTTCACCACACACGCATCTACTATTGCCATAGCGGTTTTTACATATCTTCAACGCCTTAAAACAATAAAGGTTGCCCCAATAAAGAGAAATGGAAAAATAGTATACATGATTGTAGGGAAAAACGCCATTTGGCATAAAATTGACGATAAGTTTGTTGTTAACAATAACATAGATGCTTATGACGATGGACAGAACTTCATTATCAAAGAATAGTAAGTGGAAGAAAATTATCTTGTGGTTGCTATGCATTGTCGGTATTTTCGTTATTTCCGTGTGTACTTACTTCATTATGTGGGGGCTGATGATGCAACCCAAACCGAGTAATCAGCCCAAATATTCATCTGGAGAAAAACAATTCTTTAGTGGAATGGAGGATAGAGAAGGCTGGACAGACATAGGCCGTTACATTTACAACGTGGACAAAGAAGGAAAGTCTTTATTCCAAGATCAAGTTCATTTAAATAAAGATTACGCCTATATGATTACTATCACAATAGAAGAGCCTTCCACATTCTATTCCTTGCCTGTAAATGTTGAAGACACAATTGCAGTACAGTTATATAATCATATTGTCGAAAAAACGACAAAGCTACGAAAGATTGTTGTTGCTTTTTCTTATGAGGAGGTTATAGATGAACGCGCAAGTGTGGGACATGGACTGACTGCAGAGTATGACATTCGAGGGAAAAGGCTTATCAAGGTGAAGCGTGTAATAGAATGATTTAACAAAAACGGATGATGTAAAAAACAAACGATAAAAAGAAATGGCTGAAACTGCCAATTGGTTTGAACACTTGACGAGCGTGCAAGCCTAGATACCCTAGAGAAAAAGAATTTAATGTGAATGATAAGAAGTTGGAAGGAAGAGGCACATCTAGGCGAATGGTCTGGTGCTCTCTATCAATTAAGTTTAAAATGAACAGAAAAAGGAGTTTAAACTTTGAGAAGAAAAAAGCAATCCTCGCACTTGCAGCCTTGATACTGGCCAATATCTTACTTTCCCAATGCAACTTGTTTCTAAATCAGTGCTTTATTCCAAAGCAGCCTGCAATCACATCGCAAGAAACATTACTCTTTGAGAAGAACGAAAGCAAAGGCATCAAGATGTCACGACTATATCTTAACACAGACAGTGTTGGGGATATTCGGCGAAGCATAAGAATATTCGACTTTCAACAACCCTATGAGTACAGGATGGAAATTCATGTTCCAAAAGGTTTTCAGCAGTTTACGTCGCTCAACGATACGATTATAAAACGCCTATCCCCACAACTCGTGCAGAAGTGTCTCAAAAACGTATCCATCCAATACACCGACTCTCCTCAAGGAGATATGTATGTAACATTCTATTTTAAGATTGCAGATGGAGAACTTAAAATAACAGACGAACAGGAAGTATACCAATTCCTTGCGCCATAGGGAAAAAACAGTGCCGTTAATGGATAATCAATTGCAATGAAAAGAGTATAAGACATTCGACAATGAAAAAGACAACGTCAAAAAAGAAAAGCATCTGGAAAAAACTATTTATAGGGTTGACATCCATTGTCGGTATTTTCGTTGTTTCCGTGTGCACTTACTTCATTGCATGGAGGCTGATGATGCAACCTAAATCTGGTTATCAGCCACAGCTAACCAACAAGGAGGAGAGTTACTTCAAAGCGTTGGAAACAAAGAAGGGATGGAGCAACATAACTAGGCTCATTAAGAACATAAATAACAAAGAAGAAAGAATCCTATCAGATACAGTTATACTAAGTAAGGATTATGAATATCTATTAACAATAGAAATCGAAGATTCAGCCACTTTTTATTCTTTGCCTGTAAATATAGAAGACGCTGTGGCTTTGAAGCTTTATCATCACATCGTTTGTAGTCCCTTAACACTTCGAAAGATGACAATAGAGTTCTCATATGTAGAGCGGATTGCAAAACGCTTAAGCGTTGGTCACACACTTACTGCCATATATGCGATTCGTAACAAAAGGCTTATCAAGGTAAAACGTGTAATGGAGTGATTTAGCAATAATGGATGAGTTGAAAAACAATGGTAGAAATAAAAGGCGGGAAGCATTTACTTATCTCGTGTTATGTGTTAGTATGGCTGTAATTCTTTCTGTACTTACTCTTTTCTGTCTAAAACGCTTCTCTCCACTTCAAAGTAAACGCCCTCTTCCGTCAGCATTAACCAGCAAAGAACAGGATTACTTCATGAATCTTCAAAAAACAAAAGGCTGGAAGAACGTTAACAGGGAAATACGCAAAGTGTTGCCTGACGAGGTTGTTAATGGAGTTTCGCCTACCAGCAAAGCCTATCTGCTAGGGGTAGAGTTGGAAGTTTCTCTTGCTTTTGGGGCTTTGAATGAGAATATTGAAGATAAAATCGCACAGCACCTGTTAGACTATGTCATAGAAGAAGGAGACTCAATAAGGCGAATTAATATATTTTTCTTTTATGAACACCATCTTGGAGGCAATGCTAGCGAGGGATGGCATAGAACTGCAGAATACAATATAACAGGAAAAAGGCTTGTCAAAATGAAACAGCAGTAGAATTGCTCATAAAACAAGCTAAGACAGAACGAATTATACTACAAAGAACATTAAAAAATCGGTGTATGAAAACGGGAAAGAAAAATAAATGGGTGAAACTGCTGATTGGTTTGCTTTGTCTTATCGGCCTTTTCGTACTCTCCGTGTTTGTTTATTTCTTCGCATGGGGTATGATGCTACAGCCCAAGCCTAACAACCAGCCAAAATTATCTGCCAAAGAGGAAGATTATTTCGACATGATGGAAGACAGGAAAGGTTGGAAATATGTAAGGCGATGGCTTGACAACATCGATGACAAGGGAGAGTCGCTGTATCAAAGGCTAGTCTTTCTCAATAAAGATTATGGCTATTCGTTTAGCGCTGACATTGAAGACTCTGCGACTTTCTACTCCTTACCCGCCAATATGGAGGAAACTATAGCCCTACGGTTGTACAACCATGTTGTTGACAAATCGCCAAAGCTGCGAAAAATTACAGTATATTTCTCTTATGAGGAAGTACTTGACGAACGTTCAAGCATTGGGCATTCCAGGAAAAAGGAATTTGATGTCCGAGGAAAAAGGCTGGTTAGGGTGAAACCTACAGAATATTGAAATGCCATCTAAAGAAAACTTTGCGTTAAAGGCGTTGCTCCTCATCCCGAATTGACCGTAAAAAGCATGACGGCATCAACAAAAAGAGGTGGAGCTTTCACATTTTTTACAACGATTTTTCGTAACTTTGCACACGCTTCCCCATTATGAGGAGCGTGTTAGAATACCATAAACACCCAAAGGAGAATTTTAGAGTGAAAACAAGAACAAACAAAACAAACTTACAAAAAACAATGAATCCAATCAACACCACGAATAAGCGCTTGTTTATCCGCGCTTCATCTCATGCCCTACGCCATTATCGGCAAGCCATTGCTGCCGTTGCACTCGCGTTTTCGGCCATATTGCCCACACAGGCTAAGCAAGTTACGCCGCGACAAGCCCTTGACATAGCCCGAAAATACGTGTCGCCCAACAAAACCGCACTTAAAGCACACACCCGAAGCGGCAAACAACCTAACCCTGCACCCTATTACGTGTTCAATGATGCAATGGGCAAGGGTTTTGTTGTGGTTTCGGGCGATGATGCGATGGGCGAAATTTTGGCCTATGGCGACAAAGGCGCGCTCGACACACTGAATGCCAACCCTGGTGTGAAGTTTCTTTTGCAAGCCTATCGCGAACGTTTCAAACACCTGCAACAATTCCCTGAAGCACCCAAACCCGCAACGAGGGCCATGCCAGAGCGCAAAGTGGTTGCACCTTTGCTTACTTGTGAGTGGGATCAAGTGTTCCCTTACAACAAAAACATGGGCTATCCCTACACGGGATGCGTGGCAACTGCCGTGGCACAGATAATGTTTTACCACAAATGGCCTGCACAAGGACGGGGCGAAAACAGCTATATCGTTAGCTCCGACAATAAAGAGAAGCATGCCGATTTCAGCAAGTCGCACTACGATTGGGCGAACATGAAAAACAAGTACAACTATTATCACCCCTCCAATGATGTGGAAAAAGAAGCCGTTGCACAGCTGATGAGCGATGTGGGCATCGCTACGGGCATGCAATACACCCAAACGCAGAGTGGCGCGTTCAACGAACAAGTGGGGCCTGCCATGCAAAAACATTTTGATTACACCACGGCTTTTGTGAAGCGCAAAGACGAAAGACTGGCCGATTTCACCGACATCATTCGCGAAGAACTGACTAATGGCTTTCCCGTTTACCTCTCGGGCAACCCTTATGGCCGCGGAGCGGGCCACGCGTGGGTGACAGACGGCATCAACGGAGAAGGACTTTTCCACATGAACTTTGGTTGGGGCGAACAGAACGACGGCTATTTCTCGCTCTCGTCATTAAATCTTGCACAGACAGGAAACGAGTTTGGCGGTCGTCCCATGACCTTTCGCTACTCGCTCATCGCCATTTTAATTCATCCCAACAAGCCAAACTGCCGCCCCATAGACACGGCATTGCTGGAAGACACGCCCAAACTGAAGTTCAACATCGAGGGAAGCCTGCGCCTACCTGAAGGAAGTGAGAAGCGTTTTGCCGTTGCCGACATGCCCGCTGTTTAGATGTGTGCCTTCGTCAACTACGGCAAAGCGTTCAAAGGCGACATTGGCGTGGGCATTTTCAACATGGATGGCAAGCTGCTTACTGCCTGCCCTTCTGACGATTACGCCACTGGCGGATTTACCCAACGCATATTTGGCCAATACAACAACGGCATGATGGGACCAGACAACAGCATTGTGCAGGCGCAAAAGATAAAGGTGGACCTCTCAAAGTTGGCCGATGGATATTACCAACTGTTGCCCATCTGCGCCCCGATGAAAGCGGATGGCAAGTGGGGAGAATGGATACGCATGCGACAAGCACCAAGAATGGTGGTTGAAATAGCCAAAGGCGAGGTGCACATCGTGGAAGAAGGGTGGCTCAACGCTGGATTTCAACTTACCGAACAGCCATCTGAACTTGTGTTAAAGCCAGGCAACAACATCACCATTAACGTGCCAATAAAAAACAAAGGCGGACTGGAACTGAGCTGTTACGCCAAGTTGCAATTACTAGACAAGGCCGACAAGGTGGCTCTTGAGGTGAAACGTACGGCCATTATGGAATTGGCAGGCTTCCGAACAACATGGATGCCGTTCAGCGTGAGTGTGCCAAACAACCTCAAAGAAGGCAAATACAGAATGAAGTTGGTGCTGGTTAAGGAAAACAATGGCGGTGTTGACAACGACAAAGCCCAGCATTACGAGGTGGAAGAGCTATATAATAAGGAACACACCTTCTTCGAAGTGGCATCGCATGTCACCAACATCGCCGGCACAAGTGCACCCAATTGCACCATCAAATACAATGGTGGCAACACTCTTTCGGTGCATGGCAACAGGCTACAACGCGTAAAGCTGTTCGACATCAACGGCAAATTGCTCAACAACACCGCTGCGAACAACAATGATGAAGTAAACATCTCGGTCAACAACCTTGCTGCAGGCGTATATATCGTGCAGGTATTGGCCGAAGGAAAACTTTATAATCACCGCATATTGAAAAAGTTCTGACTTTCTAGTGCTTGTGACCTTTTAGGTTTCTGAGTTCTCATGTTGGTTTATGCATATATGCGTAGCAAACACCAAAACCATTCATGAACTCGGAAAGCCAAAAGGTCACAAACTTATAGCCAAAAAAAATTGGTTTTATCATTTCATTTGGCAACAATTTTGCACATTCTCTTCCGTACCTTGCCGCTGGTAGTGGGGCTACCAGACGCTGGTATTGCTGCTACCTGTCGCTGGTATTGTTGCTACCAGACGTTGGTACTGTTGCTACCACACGCTGGTAGCCAAACAAGATGGCAGTAAATGCACCCTTATGTAAAGGTTGTTGTTCTCCCAAAGCAAATCTTTGGGGCTAGAAACGCATGGTTGTTAGCTGACAAGTTAACGAAACAGCGTTCGCCTCTTAACTCAAACAGGCGTAAGCCTTAAGCTTAAACATCCCCCCTACTCCAACCCCATTTCTTTCTTCATGTTGTGAAACTCCTCCACAAAGTCGCGTTCCGTGGAGAAGAAAGGCGTGAGCAACGACTTGAAATACTCTTCAAGGGCAGGCATCTCGGGCGTGATAACGGCAAAGCGGCGGAAATGCAGCACAATGGTATTGTCTTCATTATCGATGGTGTAAACAGCAACAATAGGGCTATAGGTGTTCACCTCGTTAATGGTTCGCTGCAAACAAGCCACCTCGTCCACCTCATCGAGATTCACTTCAGCCCAAGACGAACGTATAATGTTCACGTAGCGCGAGTCGCCTTGTGGGTGTATCCTAAAGTCTTCGCCTTGAAAAGTGATGTCAATCACATCGTCGTCCCCCCTTTCGAAAGGGCATCCCAAGGCTTTGCATATCGCTTCAATCATCTCGAGCGTGGTCATGTCCGCGTATTTGTTTTCCATTGTTATATTTTTTCTGTTAATACTAATCATTACAGGTTGTTCGTTTTGTCCCCAATTTGCAGGCTTATGCAATGCCGTAAGGGGGGTGTTGCATGTTTCGTCAAGGGTTTCCATCCCATCAAGCATGCTGAAGCTAGCCTCTTTCTTGGCATACGAGAGCCAAAAGGCAGGTGGTTCAACGGCCTTTTGGCCCTGTCCCATCGCGTCTTCACCCTTACGTTTCATCCGTTTGACAAGCACATAAAGGGCAACAAAGAGTATCATGCACAATAGTTTTCCCATCTGTTAGCATGTTAACGCGTTGCAACTGTTTTCCAAAGCATAACGCATTGGCAACGATTATTACACTGCAAATATACGAATTGTTTTTATTTACACAAACAAAACCCACATTTTTTACAAGCGAATACAATAAATTAGACAGTGCAACGTAGCTAGTAACAGAAAAGTCAACATGTACAAGCGACTGTTTAAATACTCGGAAAGCGAAACGCCCGATGTGGGTAGACTTGTGAACTTGCCATCTCGTGACCTTGTCAACTTGTCAACGCGTTTCCTTGTTACCTTGTCAACTCGTCTACTTGTGAACTTGTCAACTCATCAACCCATCAACTCGTCAACTAAAAACAACCATGAGGATAGACAAACGCTTAATAAAGCACTACATAGTACCCGACTTTAAATGGTGGAAACCCTGTTGGTATTCCTTTTGGGCAGTCATTTGGCTGATAGCTGTCGGTGCTTCCGTCACGCACCTGCGCAACATCAGTGGGATGCAACAGCGTGGCGGGATTGTAGAATGGGTGAAATACGACACTTATCAATACTTGGAATCGTCGACATACTTCACATACGCCTTCAAACTCAAGAACGACACCACGATTTACAGCCAACAGTTCGATTTGGAGAACTGGTTGATTCCCGTCGTCTTCAACTTCCACAGCACAAAAAACAGCCCCTTTTGTGCTGAGGGCGACAGCATCTCTTTCCGTTTAGACAACCCACCCAAGCAGGCTTTCGACAATTTCGTACCCAAAGAAAAGCGCAAACGCTGGGTGACACCCTGCTACGGACTGGAAGTGAACGGCAAGATTGCTTTCAATGCGATGTGGCTTTTCACCAAGACCACGCCATACTGGTTGCTCATCACCGTGTTTTATATGTTATGTTGTGTGTTGTTGCTCACATGCGCTGCCCAATTCTATCTGGTTTTCTTTACCAAATTGGTCTTTTGGATGCAAGGAGATCTGGTGCGAGAGGCTGACGATTGTTGGGCCGACGAGTGGTTAAGAAAAGGGCAACGCAAGGATTATGCACGAGCCGAACAGCTATACCAACAGGCTTTGCAGAAAAATTCGCACAACTATTTCGCACTTAGCATGTATGCCAGAATGCTGGTTGAACAGAAACGATATGATGAGGCCGACGAATTGTATCAGCGTATGTACAAGATTTACAAAAGGAAAGGTGCAAACATCGCCTACAACACGTATGCTAATATTGTGGGATGCGAAGAAAGAGCTGCATATTGGAAAGCCAAATGCTAGTGAAGACAAACACTCGATGCGCCCAATGTGCATGCACGCTAACTTGTTAACCCGTCAACTTGTGAACTTGTCAACTTGTTAACTTGTTAACTTGTCAACTTGTTAACTTGTCAACTTGTTAACTCCCCTATTGACTTGCCCGCCACGTATCCCGTAGTCCAGGCCGCTTGCAAGTTAAAGCCGCCCGTTATGGCATCCACATCCAGCACCTCGCCAGCAAAAAACAAGTGGGGGCACACCTTACTTTCCATCGTGTTAAGGTTGATGTTGGCCAGCGAAACGCCGCCACAAGTAACAAACTCCTCGCGAAACGCCCCCTTCCCCGTAACGTTATACAGGTCGTTGGTTAGCGTTTCAACCAGCTTGTTAATCCCTTTCTTACCCAGTTCGTCCCATCGTTTGTCCACATCCAGCCCCACCTTATATAAGATATACTGCCACAATCGCGAGGGTAAGCCAAAGGGATGTACGCTAGAGAGTTGTTTGCGTCTGTTATTTTCAATGATATTTTGCAGCTGTTCGCCCACCATTGCGCCGTTAAGCCCAACCCAGTTCACCGAAATTTGGAACTTATAGCCGCAATCGTTCACATGCCTTGCGCCATAAGATGAGAGCTTGAGCACCGCCGGGCCGCTCATTCCCCAATGTGTAACAAGCAATGGCCCCGTTGCGCGAAGCTTTGTGCCAACAATTGCCACCGAAACATCTTCCACCACTGTCCCCATTAATGCCTTAAAAGCCGCATCGGCAATGTTAAAAGTAAAGAGCGAAGGCACGGGCGGCACAATGTCATGCCCCAAACGTGCCAGATATTGCAAACCTTCGGCACGTGGCGAACCACCCGTTGTGATGGCCACTCGGTGGAACACAAGCGGTTTTTTACCCTTAAAAACCAGCTGTAAGTCGCCGTTTCCTATGGGCCTTATATCCTCCAGGGCATGCCCTGTGCGCACATCCACGCCCAAAAGTAGTGCCTCGTTGGTTAAAGCGTCCACAATGCTATGCGCCGATTGCGAAACGGGGAACACGCATTCGTCTGCCTGTGTGAGCAACTTCACTCCCCGTTTCTCAAACCATTGCCACGTGTCGTTGTGGTCGAACACGTTGAAAAGCCGTTTCATCATCTTGTCGCCACGCGGATAGGCCTGTTTCAAGTCGGTTATCTTTGCAAACGAATTGGTGACATTGCATCGCCCACCGCCTGTAACTAGCACCTTAGCCAGTACCTTTTGCGCCCGTTCGAAGATAGTTACACGCGCTTCGGGATTGCTTTTCTTGGCCGTAATGGCCGCAAAAAATCCAGCTGCACCGCCACCAATAACCGCTATGTTGAGTTGATTTTCCATTTCCTTTTATCGTTATTCAGAAAACGAAGATACGAAAAAAAAGCCGTTTGCCAAAACTTGCTGAGTTGATAATCGGCTCAAAGTGGGTACAAAAATCCCGATTATCGGCTCAAAACAGCCCTAAACTAATCAAAATGCTAGCTTTTTTGAGCCGATTGACATGTTTGGGCTTCTATAGCCCTAAGCTGTAAAAGCAGTAAAAACGTGTACAGAACAAACTTCAACACACAAAAGCCACACCGTAAAATAAGCTCTTTGTAGCAAAACCCATCAAAATAATCCTATACTTGCGCTATGCAACACGCTCAAGAATGCAGAAAAATCTGCTTTTCATGCCGTTTTATCAGCATTTTTGTGTAAGTTTGCACTAGTGTAAAAACTTACATCATGAACATCGAACACATTAAAGACAAGATAAACAAGCTGCCCAACCTGTCTACGGCATTGGGCATGGAGTTTGTTTCCACCCCCGAACCCAACACTTGCATGGCTCGAATGAAGGTAGACGAACGCAACAGGCAACCTTTTGGTTTCCTTAGTGGGGGTGCATCGTTGGCATTGGCCGAAAACGTGGCGGGTGTTGGGTCGCTTGCGCTATGCCCAGGCAAGATTAGTGTGGGCATCAACGTTAGCGGTAGCCACCTCATAGCCGTTGAAGAAGGCGACACCGTCACCGCAACTGCAACGCTTATGCACAAAGGACGCACGCTTCACCAATGGTTAGTGGAGATAAGAAACTCGGCAGGCGAACTGGTTTGTTCGGTGCAAGTAACCAATTATGTGCTTAACGCCCGCAAGGATGACTGACTTTGCGCTGTTCCGACACCCACATGCTTCTCTTGCCACACGCTATGTACAAAGGGGCGAGGCGCAAAGCCTGCCCAATTACAAAGCATTGAACCACGCCGAGGGGGTTGTTTTTGCACCTTTCGACATGGAAGGCGATTGCCCGCTGCTCGTTATTGCACCCAATGAGGTGCAACATATTGACGTGCAAGCCGCTGTTGCGCGCTTAAGTGCCTGCAACGGGGACGAAGTTGCGCCCATTAATGTATGTGAACAGCCGATAAGTGCCACATATCAAGACAGTTTTCGCCGTTTTCACCAACAGCTTTCGCAAGGGCGGTTCGCCAAAATTGTGCTCAGCCGCGCCGAAGATGTGGCACTGACGCATGCTCCCAATGCCGAAGAGTTGTTCTGGAGAGCCTGCCAACGTTACCCCAGGCTGTTTGTTGCACTGGTAAGCACGCGCATTGCAGGCACTTGGCTCATGGCAACGCCAGAAGTATTGGTGCAAAATGACATGCATTGTTGGCACACAATGGCCCTTGCTGGCACTATGAAGCTTACCTCCGAACAACGACAATGGCCAGACAGCGCATGGAATAGCCTCACGACACCATTAGAATGGAGCGCGAAAAACAAGGAAGAGCAAAGGCTGGTGGCACATTACATCCGGCAATGCCTTGCCCGTTTGGCCGACAACATCGAAGAAACGCCTCCTTATACCCAAAGGGCTGGTGGGTTAATACACTTGCGGAGCGACTTTACCTTCACCCTTAATCCACGCTATGGACTGGGCGACTTGGTGCAAGTTCTGCATCCCACACCGGCTGTTTGCGGACTTCCAAAGGATGACGCGTGGCGTTTCATCAACGAGAACGAACCACATCGCCGAATGTATTACAGCGGTTTCTGCGGCCCGGTGGCGACAAGTGGCGGCACAAAACTATATGTTTCGTTGCGTTGCATGCAGCTTTCGGCCCACAAGGCATGCCTTTATGCTGGCGGCGGACTGCTGAAAGACAGCAACGAGCAACAAGAATGGGAAGAAACAAAGGCGAAAATGGAAACGATGTTGGGGTTGATGGAACCGTAATTTTAGTTTTTAAGTCTATGGGGTAATAAGTTTATGAGTCTTTGTGAAAACCACCCTAGCTTAGTTTTTTTGGTGTTCGGCCGTGAACAAATTATATAAGTATAGAGGC